>JAMWDA010000044.1 GCA_023818995.1 Candidatus Omnitrophota bacterium | reverse complement strand
ACTCCATTATGAGCCTTTATACTCAGGGGAAATGATGTTTTACCCTCTTGGTCCTTATTTTATAGATTTTTGTTTTATTTTTAAACATAAATTTAATTTAAATTATCACAATTTAAACTAGGAGGTTAAAATGTTAGGGATGGAAAGATTGAAATATCTTGAGCAGGAGAAATGGAAGTATCCTCGTGTAAACGTGAGTATAAATGTAGATTATACACTTAGAGGAGATGAGGTTAGGGAAGGTAAAGCTGTGACTGAGAATATAAGCACCAGAGGAGTTTGTTTATTAGTTTACGATCGGATAGAGATTGGTAAAGAGTTAGATTTAAAAATTTATCTACCCGATGAAAAAAATCCGTTAGAAACCAAAGGTAAGATTGTTTGGCAGGCAAAGTCTCCCTTAAATATTAACAGAAATAGATTAGGAATAGAGTTTATTGAGATAAATGATAAGGATAGAGAAAGAATAGTTCACTATCTTTGTTCTCTAGGTAAAGAGGTTTGCGCAAGTTAGAATTCTTTGGTGATTAATAATGTATAAAGGTAGAATATCAGAGATATTTAAGAGTATTCAAGGGGAGGGACCTTATTTTGGGATAAGCCAAGTGTTTGTGCGATTTTATGGTTGTAATCTTAATTGTGCTTACTGTGATACAAGACAAGTCTATTTTAAAGAGATGAGTGTAGAAGAAGTAAAGAAAAATATTTATACCTATCAAGATTATCATTCTATATCTATTACCGGAGGAGAACCACTCTTACAGGTAGATTTTTTAAGGGAGTTATTACCCCAATTTAAGTATGATAACAAACTAATTTATCTTGAGACCAATGGCGTCCTTTACCAAAATTTAAAAAAGATTATTCCTTGGGTAGATATTATTGCTATGGATTTTAAACTTCCCTCTTCGTGTGGTTCGCAAGATTTATTTATCCAACATAGATATTTCTTAGAAGAAGCACTAAAAAGAGAAACTTTTATTAAGGTAGTTATTACTCCTTCTACTAAGGAAGAGGATTTGGTTGAAGCTTTTAGCATAGTAAGGTCAATCTCTCCAGAGATTATTTTTGTCCTTCAACCCGAACACCCCCTTGAGGAAGCATTGAAGGAAAGGTTAGGTTACTTTTTAGATTTAGGTAAGGATTACCTACCTAACATAAGAGCCATTCCCCAAATGCACAAAATTTTGGGTGTAAGATAAATTTTTTAATTATGGATATAGAAAAATTTGTCTACGAATTAGCTGTGAGAGCAAATACAATTTTAAGGAGGGATGTTCTAAATCTTATTAATAAAGCTTATTTAGAAGAGAGAAAAATTCAGCCAAAGAAGATTTTGAAAGTTATTTTAGATAATGCCTTATGTGCCTATAAAAACAGAATAGCTTTATGTCAAGATACTGGTTTACCTTTGGTTTTTTTGGAATGCGGTAAGGATGTTAAAGTTGACTATATTCTTATAAAGAGAGTAAGTAAAGCTTTGGAAAAAGCTTATAGAAGAGAGGGTTTTCGAGCATCTACAGTAACGCCGTTTAATTTTTATAAACCTAAATTTAATCCTAATATTTTTCATATCCAATTTACTAATAGGTATGGATTGAGGATTACTATTTTCCCTAAAGGTTTTGGCTCAGAAAATAAGTCAGCTTTAAAGATGTTTAATCCCACAGTTTCTCGGGAAGAAATTTCAGAATTCATTGTGGATGCGGTTAGGAAGGCAGGGCCTTCCGCTTGTCCACCCTTTTTTATTGGTGTAGGCATAGGAGGAACAGCGGATTACGCTCTTCTTTTAGCTAAGAAAGCATTATTGGAAAGAGTGGATAAGTATGGTAGGGATAAAGATATAACCAGATGGGAGAAAGACTTGTTAAAGAGAATAAATTCTTTAGGCATAGGACCAATGGGGCTGGGAGGGAATTTTACCGCTCTATGTGTAAAGATTAAGCTTTACCCTGCACATATCGCTGGTTTACCTGTAGGTGTAAATATTAGTTGCCATTCGTTAAGGAGTGCTACCGCCACTATAAGAGTTTAAATTAAAAATTCAATGGGTAAGATAATTAAACTAAAAACTCCTATAGATGAGGAAGAAATTAGCAAATTAAAAGCAGGAGAAGAGGTTCTTCTTGAAGGAGTAATTTTTACTGCACGGGATCAGGCTAATAAGAGGCTTAAAGAATTTATTATAGCTAAAAAAACTTTACCGGTTAATCTTTATAGACAAATTATATACTATTGCGGACCAAACTTTAAGGGAGATAAGTTAGGTTCTTGCGGACCAACTACCTCTTCTCGTATGGATGATTATTTACAGCCTCTTCTTATGGTAGGGGTAAAGGGATTTATTGGCAAAGGTAATCGCTCTTCTTGGGTAAGGGAACTATTAAAAAAATATAGAGGTGTTTATTTTCTTACTTATGCTGGCTGTGGTGCCTATCTTTGGCAGTTTGTTAAAAACTATAGAAAAGTTGCTTTCCCCGATTTAGGAGCAGAAGCTATTTTCCAATTAGAGGTGTGTGATTTCCCTTTAATTGTTGGTATAGATACAAAAGGAGAAGATATTTATAAACGTATCTAAATTGAAAGGAGAAGTGATGGAGAGAGATAATCTCAGAAAAGTAGATCAGTTACGTAAAATTAAAATTGAGAGAGGTTACATAAAGTATGCCGAAGGTTCCTGTCTGATTGAAATGGGTAATACAAAAGTTATTGTGACAGCTACCGTGGATAAAAATGTTCCTGTTTTTCTTAAAGGGAAAGGTGAGGGTTGGGTAACCTCAGAATATGGTATGTTACCCCGTTCTACCCAAGTGAGAATTTTAAGAGATAGGATATCGGGGAGAAGCATGGAGATTCAAAGATTAGTTGGTCGGTCTTTACGCAGTGTGGTTAATCTTAAAGAATTAGGAGAAAGAACTATTTGGATAGATTGTGATGTTATCCAGGCTGATGGAGGAACGAGAAGCGCCTCTATAATAGGAGGTTTTATTTCCTTAGTGGAATGCTTGGATAAGTTGTATCGTTCAGGGGAGATAGCCTCTTTACCCGTAACGGATTTTTTGGGTGCGGTAAGTGCGGGGATAGTGAAAGGGAACTATTTTTTGGATTTAAGTTATGCTGAAGATTCCCAAGCTACAGTAGATATAAATGTAGTTATGAAAGGTAGCGGAGAGTTTGTAGAAATCCAAGGCACTGCAGAAAGGGGTTCTTTTTCTCATCAGGATTTAGATAGACTCCTTTCTCTTGCACAGAAAGGCATAGAGGAGATAATAGATATAGAAAGGAATGTCCTAAAAGATATAATTAATTTGTAAACAGAGAGTTTTATCCTACTTGACATAAAGGAAAATCAATGATAATTTAAAAAATATTATGGATAAGTTTCCTAAAAAGATATTAGTGGTGGATGATGAGGAAGATATGTTGCTCTATATAGGTAACATCTTGAGAAGGGCAAATTATGATGTGCTTATAGCAAATAAAGGTAAAGATGCAATAGAGATAGCTAATAATTATAAACCAGACCTGATTATCCTTGACATAGTTATGCCGGATATGAAAGGAGGGGAAATTGCCGCTGCTCTTTCTCAAGATCTAACAACGGTAAATATTCCTATAATGTTTTTAACTGGGCTTTTGGTAAAAAAAGAAGAGGGAGTATCAGATAAAATTCGCGGTAAACACCATATTCTTGCTAAACCCGTTACCTCGCAGGAATTGTTAAAAACAGTTAACGAGTTAATAAATGGCTGAAAGATGAAGGTAGTAATTTGTATTAAACAGGTTCCGGAAACTACTGAGGTAAAGATAAATCCAGAGACTAACACTCTTATTCGTGAAGGAGTGGCTTCTATTATTAATCCTTTTGATATGTATGCTATAGAGGAAGGGGTAAGACTAAAAGAGAAATATTCATATAGAACGATAGTTTTAACTATGGGACCACCCCAAGCGGATAGTGCTTTAAGAGAAGCTCTCTCTTTGGGTGTAGATGAGGGGATACATCTTTGCGATAAAGCTTTTGCTGGTTCAGATACATGGGCAACAAGTTTAGTTCTAGCTAAAGCCATAGAAAAAATTGGTGAAGTAGATTTAGTTATTTGTGGTAAACAAGCTTCCGATGGAGACACCGCACAGGTTGGTCCGGGAATAGCAGCACACCTTAATTTTCCTCAGGCAACCTATGTTAAGAAAATAGAGGAGGTATCTTTAGAAAAAAGAATTATAAGAGTAGAGAGATTATTGGAGGATGGTTACGAAGTTTTAGAATTACAGTTACCCGCTTTACTTACCGTGGTAAAAGAGATAAATGAACCAAGGATGCCTTCTTTAAGAGGTAAACTGAAAGCTAAATCAGCACATATTCCCATATGGACAATTAAAGATTTGGAATTAAAAGAAGATGAGGTAGGTCTTAAGGGTTCTCCTACACAAGTGGTAAAAATATTTACTCCTCCTCCTCGCCAAAGGGGGGTAATTTTTCAAGGTGAACCCCAAGAGGTAGCTGGTAAATTAGTGGTAGAGTTAAAGAAATATTTGTTATGAGCCAAGAATTGATAAAAGTTATAAAGAAAAAGTGCATAGGCTGTGGTTTGTGTATTAAGGTTTGTCCATTTTCTGCGATCAGTTTAGTTAATAAGATAGCAGTAATTGATTTAGAAAAATGTAATCTCTGTGGAGCTTGTAAAGATGCTTGTAAGTTTGAGGCGATAGTTATTTCTAAACCCAAGATAGTAAAATTAGAAACAGGAGAGTATAAGGATGTTTGGGTTTTTATTGAACAGGAGGATCAAAATATTGCTGGTGTTTCCTTTGAACTCTTAGGTAAAGCTAAAGATTTAGTTACCCAGTTAGATTGTAAGGTTGTAGGTGTATTTTTGGGTTATAATATAAAAGATAAGGCGAATACTCTTATCTATAAGGGAGCGGATAAGGTAATTGTAGTAGATAAACCTGAACTAAAAAATTTTATTGCCGAAAACTACGCTAATGTTATTTCCCATCTAATTCGTAAGTATAAACCAGAAATATTTATTGCTGGTGCTACCACTATGGGTAGGTCGTTAGTTTCAAGGATAGCGGTTAATATAAGAACAGGACTTACTGCTGATTGTACAGGGCTTGATATAGATAAAGAAAAGAGGCTGCTTATTCAAACTCGCCCTGCCTTCGGAGGGAACATTATGGCTCAGATAGTTACTACTGATTATCGACCGCAGATGGCTACGGTAAGACACAAAGTAATGAAAGAGTTAGCTTTAGATGAATCTCGTAAAGGCGAGATTATAATAGAAGAGTTAGATGGGCAATTTATTGACAAAAGGGTAAAATTTATTGAATTTTTTAAAGAGGAAGTTTACACGGTAAACTTAGCTGATGCCGATATAATTGTTTCAGGAGGAAGAGGATTAGGAGAAGGTAAGAATTTTGAATTGATTAGAGAATTAGCATCTGTATTGAATGCAGGTGTAGGAGCTTCCCGAGCGGCAGTAGATAGCGGTTGGATAGCGTATTCTCATCAGGTAGGTCAGACAGGTAGAACAGTGGCTCCCAAGATTTATATTGCCTGTGGTATCTCCGGGCAAATTCAACATCTGGTAGGAATGCAATCTTCCAAGATAATTGTAGCTATAAACAAGGATCCACAAGCTCCTATTTTTAAAGTAGCTAATTTTGGGATAGTGGGAGATTTATTTAAAGTTATACCAGCCCTTATTAAAGAGTTGAAGAAATTAAACTCTCCTACAAGTTAGTATTCTTATTATTTAGAAATGTATTTGAAATCTTTAGAACTCTTTGGGTTTAAATCTTTCCCTCAGAAAACAATTCTTACATTTGATCCGGGAATAACCGTGGTAGTCGGTCCAAATGGTTGTGGTAAGAGCAATATTTTTGATGCTATAAAATGGGCTTTAGGAGAACAGAGTCCTAAATCTTTACGAGGCTCAAAGATGGAGGATGTCATCTTTAATGGAACAGAAAACCATCCCCCTCTTAACTATACAGAGGTAACGCTTACTTTTTCTAACGAGGATAACTACTTACCTATAGATTATAAGGAGGTGGAGATAACCAGAAGATTGTATCGTTCAGGAGATAGCGAGTATTTAATAAACAAAAATGCTGTTAGATTGAAAGATATAGAGGAGCTATTTATGGGAACGGGGATAGGAGAATACTCTTACTCTTTTATAGAACAGGGGAAAGTAGAAGCGCTTCTTAGTTATAAGCCTGAAGAGAAAAGATTAATTTTTGATGAAGCTTCGGGAATAATAAAATATAAAGAGAAGAAAAAAGAGACATTAAAGAAACTTCAAGAAACAGAAGAGAATCTTCTTAGAGTTGATGATATTATCTCCGAAGTTAAACGTCAAATAAGTTATTTAGAAAGACAGGTGGAGAAAGCCAATAAGTATAAAAAGTTACAGGAAGAGCTGGTTTCTGTAGAAAAAAAAATAGCATCTATAAAAATGCAGGAATTACAGAATAATATTAATAGTGTGCTTGATAAAATTAATCTTCTTAAGAAAGAGGAGGAAGATAAGGAATGTAAGATAGCTGAGGCGATTAAAAAACGACAATCTATTTATGATGAGATTAATATCACGAGAAAGAAGTTAGAAGACACTAATTCTCAAATTATTACTATAAACTCCCGCATAGAAAATTATATCAACCATATAAGGATAAATCGTAAGAGAATAGAGGAGATAGATAGTTATTTAATAGATATGGATAACTCTCTTCAAGATATGAGAGGGAGGGTTAATTCTTATAATCAAAAGGTAGAAGAGGAAAATAAATTTATCGTTTCTGCAGATAATAATATAAGGGAATTAGAAGAAGGGATTATTAGCTGTAATGAGTTAAAGAACAAAAATATCACCTTAATTGAAGAAGCTAAAAGAACTATTGAGTTAGAAAAAAATAATATTTTACATTTGGAAGAAGAAAAAATAAAAATAAATAATAAACAAGTTAGCATAGTTACACATTTGAACAATCTTTTGGCAAGGAAAAAAAGATTGCTTTTAGATAAAGGAAGGATAGATGAGTTCTTAAATCAGCGACAAAAAGTTTTATCCCTTCTCAAGGAAGAAATAACTAAAATTAACGATGAACTTTCTTGCTTGAATAAAAATAGGGGGGAACTAAGTAACAGGTTAAAAGATTTAGAACTCCTTATAGAAGATTTAAATAAGCAACTTTTGGATAGAGAGAAAACCTTGGTAGAATTAAATTCGTATTTAGAGTTTCTTAAAGATTTAAAGATTAAATACGAAGAATTTCCTTTAACGAAAAAAGTTACAGTTATTTTCGATCAAAAGCCAACTCAGATAAACAAACTGATTGCATCTTTAAAAGATATAGATTTTAAAGAGGATAAGCTCGATGACAAATTAATCTATAGAGCGGAGGTAGAGGCGAAAATAATATCTCTTCCCGAAGAGGAGCTAATTAGAAGGATAGAAGAACTAAATGTAGAAATAAATAATCTTCAAATTAAAATTAAAGAAAGTAAAGAAAATAAATTAAAATTAAGCGAAGAAGTAGGTAAAGAAGATACTACTATTACAGAAAAGGATAGAGTTTTGGTAGAAAAAAAACAGGAGGAACAAATTGTTAACGAAGAGATAGAACGATTAAAAGAAGAAGCAATATTGACAGAGAAAGAACTTCAGGATTGTTTAGGGGAGATAGAAGATAATGAAAATAAAAAAGCTAATCAAGAGAAAGAGTTACAAGAGATAGTAGGCAAATTAGAGTTAGCCAAGAATAATTTAGAAAAAGCACAGAGTAAATTAGTGTTCTCTTCCGAAGAGGTAAAGAGATTAGAGATAGAGATTGCAAAAAAGGAGGCAGATGTTAAATCTTTGAGAGAACATAAAGAATCAATTTTATCTAAGATAGCCATTTTAGAAGAAGAAAGAAAAAGCATTTTAGATATGATATCTTCTAAAGATAAAGAAAAGGAAATTAATTTAAGTCGTAAAAAGGCATTAGAAGAGGAAATAGAGTCTTTAGATGAAAGTATAAATAGTGAGAAAGAACGAACGAACTCCTTCACCGAGGATAAGAAAATTATGGAAGAAAGGATAAGTTTTCTTGAAAGAGAGGGGTCAGATTTATCTAAAACAATAGAGATTATGAAGAAAGAATTAGAAAATTTAATGACAGATATATACAATAGTAAGTTAGAGACACAAAAATTAGATTTTGAAAGAGCGAAGATAAAGGATTATTTAAAGCAAGTGTATAATGTAGAATTTATTGAAGCCAATGAGAATTTACCCCAAGAACCCTACGAAGATATAGAGAAAGAGAGAGATAATCTTAAGAAAAAATTAGATTCTTTAGGAGAAGTTAATCTTGTAGCGATTGAAGAGTTTGAAGAGTTGAATAGCCGATATAAGTTTCTTATTTCTCAAAAAGAAGACTTAATTGTTTCCCAAGATAGCCTTAAAAAAGCAATATATAAAATAAATAAGAGTGCTAAAGAAACTTTTTTAGAGGCGTTTAGTAAGATAGAGGAAGAATTCAAGAAATATTTTAGATTACTTTTTGGTGGAGGAAGAGCTGAACTTATACTTTTGGATAAAGACAATGTTTTAGAATCAGGAGTAGAGATAGAGGTTCAGCCACCGGGCAAAAAACTTCAAAATGTTTCTCTTCTTTCCGGAGGGGAGAAAGCTTTAACAGCAATAGCATTGATATTTTCTATATTTAAATTTAAACCATCACCATTATGCGTTCTTGATGAGATAGATGCACCTTTGGATGAAGCTAATGTGGAAAGATTTAATCAGCTTTTAAAAGAATTCTCTCCTACCGCCCAGTTTATCGTAATTACCCACAACAAAAGAACAATGAGTAGAGCAGATATTCTCTATGGTGTTACGATGCAAGAAAAGGGTATCTCCCAATTAGTATCGGTTAAATTTGCTGAAAAAGAGGTTGTAGGATAGATTTAATTATTAGGTAGATATTTTGTTTAATAAAATTGCCAAGAGGGTAAGAGGTTATTTTAAGTAGATGGGGAGGCTAAGAAAATCACTTTAATCCCTTTCCTTTCGACGTAAAAGAGGATGCCTGAATAATCCAGGAGAAAGCAGAGTTTTTAAGGGGGTGGGAGAGATGTCAAAGAAAATTTTAGTAGTAGATGATGATAAACAAATTTTAAAGAGTTTAGAAAATTTATTAAAAAGGGAGGGCTACGATGTCACTCCTGTAGATAATAGTTTAAAGGCTATTGAAATAGCCAAGAAAGATAATTTCGATTTAATAATAGTGGATAGTAGAATGCCTGAGTTTAATGGTATAGAAACTATTAAAAGTATAAAGGATTATCAAAATAAACAAGGAAGCCCAAAAAGTGAATTTATGGTTATTACAGGATATGCGGATGATGATGTGCCAAAAGAAAGTGTTTCTCTGGGAATAAGTAATTTTGTGCTTAAGCCTTTTGAGACGAATACTTTTTTAGAAACAGTGAAAAATTGTTTAGAAGGTAGAGAGGCAAAGTTACTTAAGGTAGAAGAAAAGGAAATAGAAAAGATACCAATCAAATTGCCTAAAAAATATTTTTCAATAGAAAGGACAGTTCTCCTTAAAGATACCAATCTTATGGGTAATACTTATTTTACAACCTACATAACTTGGCAAGGGGAGATAAGAGAATCTATTTTGACGATACATCCAAATTTCGAGGAAGAGATGCAGAAGAATAAGCATATAAAAATGATTACTCACAGTCTCTATCATCGTTTTGTTCAAGAGACAACGCTGTACGATGTAGTTGAAATTAGAATGACTACAAGAGAAATTAAGCAGTGTAGTTTTGTTCTTGTATTCCGTTATTATAATAAGAAGACAGGAGCATTTTTAGGAGAAGGTTGGCAGAGATTAACTTTCGCTGACACCAGAACCGGCATTTTAACTGTAATACCAAATTTCATTCGTGAAATAGCTTTCTCTATTTGTGAAGATGAGCAGAAAATTACTAAATTCTAAAGAGGATACCAAATGAGTCCTTACTCAATTCCTCCTTTATTAAGTGCATTTTCTTTCTTTTCTTTGGGTGCAATAGTATTATTTAAAAGTAAAGAAAAATTTTCTGTTAGATCCGTTTTTATGTTGAATAGTTTAACTACCTTTTGGTGGCAATTTAGTTGGTTTATATTATTCAATATAAAAAATGAATCATTAGCAGATATACTTGTCAAAATTGGTTATTCAGGAATTATTTTTATACCCGCCTCATTTTTTCATTTTTATATTTCCTATTTAGATAAAAGCAAAAGGTGGGTTTATTTCTATTATGCGATTGCTTTTATTTTCCTAATTATTTTATGGTCAAGCAAAGCTTATATCAATAACTATTACACTTATTTCTGGGGATATTATCCTAAGGCCGGTTATCTTCACCCAATATATCTTACCTACTTAACAATTATCGCCATTCATTGTCTATCTACTTTATTTTTAGCTGGTAGACAAATAGAGTGGAAGGGCATAAAAGGTAATCAAATAAAATATTTGTTTGTAGGATTAATCATTTATACCTTTGCTTCCTTCGATTTTCTCGTCAATTACGGTATTGAGTCTTACCCATTGGGTTTCATTCCAATTTTAATCTCTCTATCTTTAGTAGCCTACGCCATCATCAAATATCGCTTAATGGATATTAAACTTGCCAGGCAGTATCTGGCAATGAATATTTTCTATGGTGTAGTGGTTTCAGCGGTATTCATAGCTTTAGCCTTCTTTTTAAGGCAATGGTTTTGGGGGATCTCAATTGTAATATTTTTGGCCATTCTTTTAGGCCCTTATCTTCACCGCCAGATGATAAGATTTTTAGAGCCGGCTTTTTTAGGCCAGACATA
>JAMWDA010000043.1 GCA_023818995.1 Candidatus Omnitrophota bacterium | reverse complement strand
AAAAGAAATGAGCTCTTTTTTGCCAAATATGGTAATACCATATGTAACCAAAACTAATTTCTTAACTGCCTTAAGAGGATTCTTGGTAACTGAATTTACACAACTTTAATTATAGCACCTTTATAGCTACGGTAAGGATATTAACTCATAGATTCTCTAAGATTTTTCTCTATTCACCCCCTATATATGGCTAAATATAAAAATATATACAAAATATAGAAAAATATAAATAATTTTAATAAATTATACTTGACATAAATAGATAAAAATATTTTAATATAATTGAAAATAAATTATAAAAAATGAAAAAAGATAAAAATTTAAAGTTAATGGGTATTGAAGAGTTAGCTGATTATTTAGGATTAGGGAAACAAACTATTTATAATTGGCTATATCAAAAGAAAATTTCTGGGATTAAAATTGGTAAGGTATGGCGGTTTGATCCCAATGAAATAGATAAGTGGCTTAAAAGTTGTCATAGAGGGAAAAAATGAGTAAAAGAGTAGGATTATATTTGGGTGAGAATTTTGTCTCTTCTGTAGTACTTGAAGGGAGAAGGATTATTTCTTTTTTTAAGATGAATTTATCACATCTGCGTAAATCCGATGAACAGAATTTAGATGAAGTTACCCTTTGGGAGCTTGCCATAAGTAAGAGTTTAAAAGAAGTCAAAGCTGAGGGAGGAGTTTTTGTTTCTTTAGCAGATAAGGATTTTATTTTCAGGATATTCCAGTTACCCCGTATGAATAAAAAAGAAATCGCATCAGCATTAACTTATGGGATGGCCGATTCTCTACCATTTAAAATAGAAGAGCTTATGTGTGATTACCGTTATATTACTAATCATAAACTTAAAAAGTTAGAGGTTTCTTTTTTGGGAATAAAGACTTCTCTTTATAATAAATATAAAGATATTTTTTTTAATATGGATATTAATGTTTTGAATATTGAGCCATCAGCAATTAGTCTTGTTAGACTGGTTAAATTAATGCCAGCAATGAGAGAAGCGAAAAATTTCGCCCTTTTAGATGTTTCTAATGAAGAAGCTTATATAACTTTCTTTTATAAAGATTTACCTGTGTTTAATAGGTATTTGAAAATGCTTGAGGATAAAAGTAAAGATGGCACAGATAAATTGTTAGAAGAGGTAAGAATATCTCTTCGCTATTTTCAGAGAGAATTTAGATGGCAGTCTTTAGATACTTTAGTGATTATTTGCGACTCTAATTTAAAGGATATACTTTCTTCTTTGAAAGATATGGAAATGGAGATTCTGTTATTTACTCCTTTAGATATAGTTAATAGGGATGATATAAATGTTTCTCATCTTAAAGCTTATGGAGTAGCTTTATCCGGTAAGTTGCCTTATAATTTTAATCCAAAGTTAAAGGAAATTAAACCTCAGCCTACTTCTTTTCCAAAAACAACATTTGATTTGAGTAGTTTGAATTTTAAATTAATAGGGATAATTTCAGTTTTAGGGATACTGTTTTGTTTTGGTTTAAATGCATTTTTAGGGAATTTGCTTTTTAATAAAGAAGTAGATTTGAAAAGAAAAGAGGAAAGTTTACAATTACCGGAATTTATAAAGAATAGCTCTTTGGAGGAGATAAATTCTTTTTATCAAGAGAAAGAAAGGAAGTTATTGAGCCTAAAAAATAGATTCGCTCAGATAGTTCGTATATCTCCCTTCTTACAAAGATTACCCTCTATTTTAACAGAGGGTTTATGGTTAGATACGATTGATTTTAAATTACTGGAAGGTAAGGCAAATTTATCTATTTCTGGTTATGTTTTTCTTATTAACCCTGCAAAAGAAAAAATGAGCTTTGATAAATTCGTATCTAATTTAAGAGGATCAGAGGAGTTTAAAAAAATTTTTTCCCAAATAGAATTAAAATCTACGGAGAGAATTGATATGAGAGGGAGAAACGTTCTACGTTTTTTAATAAATTTATATTAGAAGATGAAAGATTTATTAAAGTATATAAATATAATTGTAGTTCTATTAATGATTTTAGTTTTTGGTTTTATTGCTGAAAAAATTTATTCTGGTTATTTATTTAAAGATAACCAATTAAAAAATAAAGAGAAGGAAATACAAGAAAAAAAAGATTGGTGGATAAAGATAGAAGAAATGGATAGGGAATTTAGTCGTTTAGAGAATACTCTTATTAAAGAAGATACGTTTGGTTTTAAAAGATTATTGGATAATATAGGTGAAAAATTATCTGTTACGATAGATTCTTTTAGACCTTTAGGGTTAAAAGATTATGAAGTTTATAGAGAAATAAGAGTTGATCTAAGTGTTAATAGTGATTATAAGGGGTTGAGTAAGTTTATTGAACTTTTGGAGAGCACAGGAACAATAGAGGTGGAAAATTTAGTAAAAACCGGCGGTACAAATTCTAGAATATATATTCTGGGTTTGTTTAAGAAATGAAGAAATTTTTGGTAAATATATTTTTTCCCTTTATTTTAGTAAATATAGCTTTGGGGGAAGAAAATTATCGTGACCCTTTTGTTTCCCTTTTGCCTGAAGAAAAGAAAGTTGAGCAATCTACTCTCCAAAGGGAAATGTCTCAAGAAGTTTCTTTACCATCACTTAATGTTAAGGTGCATGGGATTTTATGGTCAGATACCCCTTTAGCAATTATTGATGGAGAAGTTTACGGTAAAGGTGATAGTTTAAAAAAATTTGATGCACAGATATTAGATATAGATAAGGAGAAAGTTCTTATTCTTTATAATGGGGTTATATTGGAAAAGTCTATAGAAAAATTAGAATACAAGGGAGGTAAGCCGTGAAGAAGAAAATAGTAAAATTATTTGTTATTCTTTTTTTATTCCCTGCTTTGGTATTGGGTAGTAATTATGAGATTGATAATATCTACGGCAACTACATAATTAATAGAACGAAAAAGAAGATTTCTTTAGATTTGGAGAGCGTATCCTTAAACGATATGTTAAAGATTCTTTCTAAACAGTCAGGACTAAATTTTGTTTGTAAAGAGGAGGTTAAGGATAGGCTTATAACTGTTTATTTAGAAGATGTTCCTTTAATTAACGCTATAGATACAATTTTTAATGCTAATGGTTTGGTTTACGATTATTTTCCTGAATCTAAAATATTCTTAGTGAAGGAGGCCCCTAAAATTGATTATAAAACCAAAGTTTATCGACTTAATTACCTTAGAGTAAATTCTTCTAATTTAGAAAATGAGGTTAGTAAAGTAATGGGAGAAGGTAGTTCAGGAGGGGGACAAGCCAGCGGAGTTTCTTTAAAAGACGTGGTAGAGAGACTTCTCACTCCCAATGGTAAGGTTAGTGAGGATAAGTTAACCAATTCTCTTATCGTTAGCGATGTTTCATCTCAGTTTAGTATTATAGATGAGGTGATAAGTAGATTAGATATTCCTCAGCCAAAGATTTTAATTGAGGCAGAAGTTTTAGATGTTTCTAAGCGTGATGTGGATAAATTAGGAGTAGAGTGGCCTGCAGAATTATTGAAGTTAGATATACCGGGCAGAAGAGCTACATCTTTTCCTTTCACAGGTAAACATAAACCTAAGACAGGCGATATTTATTGGGAAGAGTTTACAACTCCTGGATGGATAGAAATGAGCGAAGGCCTCAGTGCTCATGATTTTACTCCGTCGGTTTTAACTGTAATAGGTGCTGAGCTTGTATTGAATTTCTTAAAAACACGCACGGATGCAAGGTTTTTAGCCCGGCCAAAAATACTAACTGTCGCTAACGAAGTAGCGGAAATAAGAATGACCACCGATGAAGCAATAGGTATTAAAAAAACAGAGAGCGAGGAGGGCCGAAGTGTAGAGTATACGATAGAGAGAATAGAAACAGGAACAATTTTGAGAGTTACTCCCCAAGTTAATTTAGATACCAAAGAGATAACTCTTTTGGTAGATATTTCAGAGAAACAAGCCAGGGAAAGTGGGTTTACCACCTCTTCACAAGCTTTTATTGAAGGTAGTATAAAGGATCCCGAGGAAAGAAGCGCAAAATCTATTGTTAGACTGAAAGATGGTGAGGTTCTTTTGATTGGTGGACTTATCAGGAATATAGAGAATGATAAGGGGAGTGAAGTGCCTATATTTTCAAAGATACCTTTGTTAGGGAATATATTTAAGAATAAGGATAAAACTGTTCAAGAAAGGGAACTATTTATATTTATTACTCCCCATATTTTAGGAGACCAATTACAGTTATCCAATGTTTCTCCTACATCTATTTTCCGTGAACAAGAATCATCTTTACGGAAAGAAGCAATAGGTTCTGCATTGAATAAATTCACTAAGAAAACTTACCCTACTAAAAAATAATTTATATAATATAAATTTTTTATTATGCCGGCACACAAGAAGTTAGGAGAGATCCTTATAAGCGAGGGTATGGTTACCCCTAAACAGATTTCTGAAGCTATAGCTTTACAAGCTAAAGAAGGAGGAAGGTTAGGAGAAATACTGGTAAAGTTAGGATATATAGAAGAAGAACAGATAGTTGTAGCTTTAAGTAAACAATTATCTTTACCCTACATTACTCTTCGTTCAGGAAAATTAAAACCAGCACCTGACCAGGATTTAGATAAGATTATTCCTTACGAGTTTGCCATAAGGAATTTAGTTCTACCACTTTACCGTAGTTTGAATTCCCTTACTGTAGCTATTTTTGACCCCCTTGATTTAATTCTTATTGATAATTTAAAAAAAATAACCGGCTACGATATAAACCCCATTATTACCACTCATACAGATATTTTAAAAGCTATAGATGATTTCTATGGCAAGGGGAGAGCATATCGGGAGATAGTAGAAGCTTCCTACAAGATAGAAGGGGAAGGAACTCTTGATGTTTCTTCTGAGGACGTTCAGTTAAGTTTAGATAGGTTGATTGCTAAAACAGAGGAAGCCCCTATAGTTAAGTTAGTTGACCTAATATTACATCAAGCTATAGAATCTAATGCTTCCGATATTCATATTGAACCACAGAGAAACAAGATTAGTTTACGCTACCGTATAGATGGTATTCTTTACGAGATAACCCCACCTTCTAAGAGTATGCAATTAGCTCTTATCTCAAGGATAAAGCTTCTTTCTAAAATGAATATTGCTGAGAAACGTTTGCCTCAAGATGGAGGATTTGTTGTTAATTTTAACAATAAATTGATTGATTTAAGGGTATCTACAATGCCTACTATTTATGGAGAGAAGGTAGTTATTCGTATATTGGATAAAGCACGTTTACCTTTGGATTTATCAAAGTTAGGTTTTCTACCTCAAGAGATATCATTGCTAAAGAAAGGATTAAATTTCCCTTATGGATTAGTTTTCATTACCGGTCCAACCGGTAGCGGTAAAACCACAACTTTATATTCAGCGATAAATGAGCTTAACGATGCTTCTAAAAATATTCTTACCGTAGAGGATCCTGTAGAGTTTCATTTAGATAGAGTAAACCAAGTTCAAGTAAAACCAGAGATAGGGTTAACTTTTGCTAACGTTCTACGTAGTTTTTTAAGACAGGATCCTGATATTATCCTTGTGGGAGAAGTGAGAGACTTAGAGACTGCTGAGATATGTGTGCGCGCAGCATTAACCGGGCATTTAGTCCTTTCTACCCTTCATACCAATACCGCTGCAGATTCCATTGTTAGATTAGTAGATATGGGTATACCCCATTATCTTATTGCTGCTTCTTTAAGATTGGTAGCGGCACAAAGATTGGTAAGAGTGCTTTGTTCTTGTAAAGAACCTTACGAAGTAAAAGACCTTAGTATTTTAAAAGGGATTAAATTATCCACGCCCGTAGTTTATCGTGCTAAAGGTTGTTCAAATTGTAATTTTATTGGTTATAAAGGTAGAAGCATTATTACTGAAGTTATACTTGTGGATGAAGAGATAAGAGAGGCTATTTATAAGAATTATCCTCCCGAGAAACTCTTAGCTATCGCTAAGAAGAAAGGAACGCTATCCTTATTGGAAAGTGGATTGATAAGAGTAGCCGAGGGTATTACCTCTTTAGAAGAGGTATTATCTAAAACCACATTTTAAATCTATGGGTTTATATGCTTATTTAGCAAAAACTAAAGATGCCAAAACCATAAAAGATAAAATAGAAGCAGGCTCAAAGGAAGAAGCTATTGCTAATATTAGGTCAAAAGGGTTATTTCTTATTTCCATAGAAGAGGTTTCTAGAGAAAAGAAAGGCAGTACTTTTTTTATTTTCTACAAAGGCAAACATAAAGGGGTGAAACTTTTAGATATGGCTTTCTTTGCTCGTAATCTTTCCGTAACTTTATCCAGTGGTATACCACTTTTGAGAAGTTTAGAATTAATTTCTTATCAGACAGAGAGCATTAAGTTAGCCAATGTTCTTAAAATGATAGTTAGAGATATAAAAAAAGGATTATCTTTACATGAGTCCACGGTTAGATATCCTAATGTATTTTCTCCTCTTTGGACGGGAATAATAGAAGTAGGAGAAGCTTCAGGTAATTTACCTTTTGTATTGGAAAAGTTAGCTGATTTTTTGGATAAGCGAGCAGATTTTGAAAGGAAAATAAAAACAGCCCTTGTTTATCCTACAATGGTTAGTATATTTTCTGTTATAGTAGTAATTGTATTTTTTAAATTTATTCTTCCTAAATTCACAGAAGTATTTCAACAGTTTGATATAGAATTGCCTTTGCTTACCAAGTTACTATTTAACATGAGTAATTTTATTAATAAAAACTTTATTGGTATATTTGTCTTTTTTATTTTTTTAATTATAGGTTTCTCATATTTTAAGAAACAGAGTTACGGTAGGAAATTTATGGATAATTTAAGTTTAGTTTTACCGATTATAAGGGATTTGACGATAACTTCTATTTTAGAAAGGTTTTCTTCAACTTTTTATATTCTTTTGGAGAGTGGTGTGCCCATAATTTACAGTATAGAGGTGGTAAGTAGAGCTGTGGGTAACTCTATAATAGAAAAAAGAATATCTGAGATGGAGGATAATATTCGTAGAGGGTTATCCTTATCTTTGGAGTTAAGTAAGATAGAAATATTTCCTCCGCTTATTTCTGAGATAGCAAGGATTGGAGAAGAAACAGGTAATATGCCCGAGATGTTTATGAAGGTTTCTCAGCATTATCAGAAGGAGTTAACTACCAATATAGAACAGCTTATGGGTATTTTTGAGCCACTAATAATTTTTATCTTAGGTATAGTTATTGGAACTATCGTGATAGCACTTTTTTTACCTATATTTAAGTTAGCAACTTTAGGAGGAGGGTAGGAATTGTAGGGAAATTTTATAAACAAAAGAGTAATATTTTAGATAGTTGATAAAAATATATTTAGACTTTATGAGTTCACAAAGTTTAATAAAAGGGGGTTGATTTTTTTTATTGTTTGTGGTATGTTTTATAAGGGGGATTTTAGAAAAAGGTTTTTATAATTTAAAAAGGAGGTAGTAATGAAAAAAGGTTTTACTTTATTAGAATTATTAATTGTAGTTATTATCGTTGGTATTCTTGCTGGTATAGCTTTACCTCAATTTTTTAGAGCAGCGGAAAGAGCAAGAGCCTCTGAGGGTGTGAATGCCTTAGGAGTAATAAGGAGTTCCCTTCTAAGATACTATTCGGAAAGAGGAGCACTTACCAATAGTTTGACTGATTTAGATGTAGAGATGCCCACATTTAAGTATTTTAATGCCCCAACACTTGCATCTGTTGCTCCATATACGGGAGGTACTACTCCTATGGCAAGTATTGTTAGAAATACTACTAATGCCGGGGCATATAATGGATATACTTTGACTATCCAACAAAATGGAACAATTACTTGTTCTCCGGCTGCAGGAAGTAGATGTCCTTCAGGATTCTAATTGTTATAGTTAAAATTATATTCTATAAATAAAATACTTTTTCTAATCCCCCCTTAGATTTATGAGCAAGAAAAGATTATTTTTTACATTAATAGAAGTAATAGTGGTGATTGTTGTGATAATAATACTCTATGGTATTGGTGCGCCTGTTTTTAGGAGAGCAGTAGAGGTAGCCAAGGATAAGGAAGCAGAGAATATGCTCTCTTTAATTGCCTCAGCTCAAAGAATGTATCGGCTTAAATACGATGAGTATTTTAGAGAGAAAACTTCTGATTTGGATGTGATTAAAAGAAATCTTTCTATAGATTTACCTACCGGGGAATGGAATTATGAGATTGGCCAAGACAAGGATAATCCTTCTAATTACAAGGCAATAGCTTGGAGTGATAAAAGGAAATGGTACTGGGAGATTACTCCCACTGATGATAGACCGCAAAAAGTAATAATTCCTTAAGTAAATGGCTAAACTCATTAATAAACACTCTATGACCCTTATAGAGATTATGGTAGTAATAGTTATCTTAGGGATATTGGCAGGTTTAATTATATCTCCCTCAAGAAGGACAATAAGAACCAGCCGAGATAGAGAAGCAATTAGTTCGCTTATGTTAATTTCTACCGCGCAAAAAATAAGATTAGCTGAAGGTAATTTTTACATTCCCTGTTGGAATACAAAAGAGTGTAATACCCAATTGAATTTAGACCTTAGAGGCACTTACTGGAACTATAGTGTTAACGCTGCTACCTATATTTTTTGTGCTCAAGCTGAGAGCACCTCTACCAATCCTCCCCTAAGATATTGGCGAATTAGGGATAGTGAAAGTGAACCTGTTAGTGATCGCTGTCCATAATATATATGCGGAATAAAAGGGCATTTGGGCTTACAGAGATAGTTATCGGTTCAGTGCTTATTGCTACAGTATTTACGGGTTTGGTGAGCACTTTTATTAGTATACGCAGGTATATTGACCGTAGTCAGAGAAGATTGAGAGCAATTAATATTGCTAGAAGTTATTTTAATACCTGGTATAATGGATTACCAAATTTAACTGATAATTTTTTACCTTTACCGGGAGGAGAGGGTAGTTATAGAAGAGTTGATGTAGATAATAATGGTGATGGACAGCCCGATTACTCAATTGTTAATATAAGAGTAAATTTTTAAATTATGTTAGAATATAAGTCCTCAGTTAGTTTGATAGAGTTTATCCTGAGTATGGTTTTATTGGGAGCGATTATTTTAGGAGCGGTTTCTTTTGATTATGCAAGCCACTATTTTCTGCAATCCTCTGAACGAGCAAGTTTAATCCTTAATGAACTGAATTTTATCTTAGAGCATATTCATAAAAATTCTTCTCGTGCCACAGGTGATTTTTTTAATCGTGGTATAATTGCTAATGGCACAAACCTTCTTCTAATAAGGTTGGATTTAAATGCTCCTCCTACCCCTTTTACCTACAACGATGATATATGGGTAAGATATAGAATAAATCCTTTCCAAGCTAATCAATTTCAATTTTGTGCAAATGTTAATACTGATGGGAGCTGTAATATACAAGAAGAGATAATTTCTCAAAGAGTGGTAGTGCCACCTATTTTTAATTACCCAGTAGGTATATTCAATGCTGTGAATATTTCTAATTTAACTATAAGGTATGATCCAGGAGTTCCTGTAGAGCCTCGTAAGAACCCCCAAATATCTATTCCCCAACCAATAACATTTACTGCCTACTACTCCACAAATTAACTTGACCGAGCAATCCTTAGATATATAATTAATAGAATAATAAACGATTTTATCGTGGTTTGTTTCGGATTTATAATTTCTAAATTATAGTGGGCCGGTAGTTCAGTTGGGAGAACACCTCGTTCGCAACGAGGAGGTCGGCGGTTCAAATCCGCTCCGGTCCAAAGAATAAATTTTTATTGTATAGAATCTGTTTAATTATGTTGTTAGCTTACTTAAATGTGTTGAAAAAGAGGAATTTTTTCCTTCTTTGGTTTAGTCAAATTATCTCTCAATTTGGTGATCGTCTCACTCAGATGGCTTTAATTGGTTTGGTATATAAAGTAGAACCTCTATCTACTTTGGGGATGGCAAAGATGATGAGTCTTTCTATTGTGCCAGTTTTTATTGTATCACCTTTAGCAGGTGTGTACGTAGATAGATGGGATAATCGTAAAACTATGGCTTGGTCAGATTTCTTACGAGGAATATTTATTCTGCTTATACCTATAGTTTTTGGTTTAAAAAAATTTCTCCTCTTGGTTTATCTATTAATTTTCCTTTCTTTTTGTGTTGGTTGTTTTTTTATTACTGCCAAGATGAGTTTAATCCCTAAACTTGTAGAAGAAAAAAATATCTTTATGGCAAACTCCTTAGTTTCTACAACCGCGATGAGTTCAGCGGTATTAGGATGGGGATTGGGGGGGATAATCGTAGAAAGATGGGGTTTATTTTCTGCATTCGTTATCGATGCTTTAACTTTTTTTATTTCTGCTATAGCTATATATTTTATTAAGATAAAAAGAGAGAGCTCTTCTAACCAGATAATAGAATTGGGTAAAGAAACTTTAAGGAAGTTAAAACACTCTTTTGTTTCTGATATAAAGGATGGTTTAGACTATATATTTCGTTCTCCCCAAGCTCGCTACGCTTCTAAGATTTTTTTTGTTTTATTTTCTTCCTTAGGAGCAATTTTTACTGTATTCGTTGTATTTATTCAGAACACCCTCTCTTCCATAACTTTAGATTTAGGAATCCTCTCTATAGGTGGTAGCAGCGGTCTTTTATTAGGAACTCTTTTGTATGGCCGTTTAGGTTTCCACTTAAATACTAAAAAAGTTATAAATATGGCTATGGCTTTATTTAGTTTATACCTTATCCTCTTTGTTTATTTTCTTAGGCTATACCCTTCTAAGATTTTTGCTTTTGTTTCTTGTTTCTTATTAGGTTTGATTATCTCTCCTGTAGAGGTAGCTATTAGAAGTATAATTCATAGGGATAGTCAAGATAAATTTTTAGGTAGAATATTTAGTTCTCTGGAGATGTTAATACATACATCGTTATTATTCTTTATGTTTATCTCCTCTTAT
>JAMWDA010000042.1 GCA_023818995.1 Candidatus Omnitrophota bacterium | reverse complement strand
GGGAGTTAGGATTAATTTCAAGAATTTGAGATAAATAGATAGTATAAGATATGAAAAGGATAGTATTTAAAAGTGTTGTTTTAATAATAACTTTTATTTTTTCTATAGGATATCTTTTTAAAAGAATATTTAAAAGAAATAGAAAAGTGAAAATAGGATTGTTAGATATAGAGTTTTTCCATAAAGAGGCAGGAGGATTTGGCGGTTATGGTAAAACTGCAAAAAATATTACCGATTATTTTAGCTCTAATGGGAAATTAATTAATATAGAAATATTGTTGACGCGGAATTCTAAGAAGCCAACTATAAAAACTATTCATAATACTAATGTCATTGTTGCTCCCGATGCAGAAAGTTCTAATTTGATTAATATTTTTAAATACGCGTATTTATTAAATAATAGAAGGTTTGATTTTTTGATGACTGTAGAATATTGTACAGATTACCAATATACTTGTTTTTTACAACCCAAAGTTCCATTAATTATCTGGATACATGATCCTAGACCCAAAGAATGTTTAGAGAAGATAGCTACTGTTTCTTGGGAAGTTTTAGCTGAAGGTAAAAAATCTCCAGAAGAATTAAAGATTCACGAGCAAAATGTAAGGAGGTCTATTAATAAAGTTATTAGTCTGAGCAAACTATTTAATCGTAAGATAATATTTGCTACCACAGCTTATTTTTTGATTGAGCGAGCAAAAAAACTTTATAATTTATCTGATATTTCGCCCATTGTTCTTCCTATACCTGTAGATATACCTAAATTAGATGGGTTATCTTATTCTCCTAAACCATCGGTTTGTTTTTTAGCCAGACTTGACCCCCCAAAAAGACCTTGGATATTTTTTGAATTAGCAAGAAGATTCAAAGATGTTGATTTTTTAGTAGCAGGTAAAACACACTTTCCTAAAATAATGGAGCCGATTCTTAAGGAATATAACTCTCTGCCTAATCTAAGATTTTTGGGGTTTCTTGATGATGAACAAAAAGATAAGATGCTTAGAGAAGTATGGGCATTAATTAATACAAGTATACATGAAGGGTTACCTGTTTCATTCCTTGAATGTTTTGCATATGGTAAACCAATAATTAGTTGTCAAAACCCTGACAATCTTGTAGAAAAATTTGGTATTTATACAGGAGAAATATTAGGGGATGGAAATGATATCCACGCAATAGATATTTTTGCCAATGCTTTAGAAAGATTTTTGAGTAATGATAAGGAACGAATTGAAAAAGGAATTGCTGCAAGAGAATTTGTTACAGAGAACTACTCTTTTCGTAAATTTGAAGAGGTAATAAAAAAACTGATTTTTGGGAAATAGTATGGTTATGTTAAATAATCAATTAATGACTCTCCTTTTTTTTGAACCTTCTTCTGGTTTTGGTGGTTCAGGAAATAGTTTGTTTAATCTTTTAAATTATTTAGATAAAAATAAATTTAAGCCGGTGGTAGTTACATTTAATGAAGGTCCGCAGGTTGAGAGGATAAGGAATTTAGGGATTGAGATAATTAAGTTGAAGGCAAAAAAAGAAGAACCCGAAGATAAAGAAGGCAGGCTATCTTATTTTAAATTCATCTGGGATTTATTATTTAATACTCTACCTTTGTCCTTAAAATTAGTATCTATAATCAAAAAATACAAAATTGATTTAGTTCATATCAATACAAATATTATCTCTGGTATTCCCGCGATTTTATCCGCCAGAATTTCAGGGATACCTTGTATTTGCCATATCCGTCAAACAAGAATATTTATTAAGCGTGAGATACTCTTTGCCAGATTGGTAGATAGTTTTATTTTTATAAATCATAAGGCAAAAGAGTTCAATAGTGATTTTATTCAGAAAGAGAGAGCAAAAGTAATCTATGATGGTATAGATTTAGATGGTTTTAAAAATGGTAATAGAGAAAGAATTAAGAAGGAATTTAACTTAGGTTCTTGCTCTGTTGTAGGGATAGTGGGTAGAATTGTAGAAGGAAAAGGCTTTGATGATTTTATTAGAGCATCTGCAATTGTTTCTCAAAGAAGACCTGAGGTTAAATTTCTTATTGTTGGTTCGGACAATTCAGAAGATAAAAGGCTGGAGAAAGAATTGAAGAATTTAAGCAAAAATTTGAATTTAAATGACAAAGTTATTTTTACTGGTTGGAGGAATGACACCCCTGATTTAATATCAGCTTTTGATATAGATGTTCAATCCTATACTTTGCCAGAAGGACTACCGAATGTAATTATTGAAGCAATGGCTCTTTCTAAACCGGTTATTGCTACCAATATTCCTGGTCCTTCGGAAATAGTTTTAGATGGCAAGACGGGTTTACTTGTTCCTCCGGCTAAACCTTACGCTCTTGCTGAAGCAATGATTAAACTCTTAGATAATCTTACGCTTGCTAAAAGAATGGGTGAGGCAGGAAGAAAAAGAGTAGAGGAGGTTTTTGATATTAAGAAGACGGTAAGGAAAATAGAGGATATTTACACCCACTTGGTTTAGAACCTTCATTCCACCCGGCGGGTGGAAGAGGGTATAGGAAATATAAAATATGAATCTTAAAAGATATTTTATTATCGCTGGTATTATTTCTTGTTTTTTTGCTCTTCTTGTAGCAAAGGATATTAGCTTGCCACCGCTATTAATTATTATTTTAGGTTTTGTAGGATTAGGGTTTATCTTCTTTAGGGGTATGGATAAACCTCAAATACCTTTGTTAATTTTAACTTGTTATATACCGTTTTCTAAGATATTAGTAGGTGATTTTGGCACAAATTTCCGCGCATTAAATTTTACCAATATCCTTACCATTATAATTCTTATAGGCTGGTTTCTAAAAAGTCAAAGAGAGAATTTACCTTTTTGGGAGGAGAGTCCATTAAATAAGTTAATTTACCTATTTATTTTTTTGGGGTTTTTGTCAGTAGTGCACGCTTTTGGTTGGGTAGGAGAGAATGCGTTTTTGATATTTATTGATTTTAAACGATGGGTTACACCCATTATCTTCTTTTTCCTCGCTTATAATATCGTAAGGGATAAAAATGTATGTAAGGCAGTTATTTATACAATGACGTTTGTTATTTTCTTAGCAGGAGTTATGGCAATAAGGGATTATATGAACTTTGGTGTTAGTGCTTCCAGTTTAGAGAAAGCCCGTATTGGCGGTATTACTGCTCAGCCGAATCAGTTGGCAGCGTTTTTTGTTTATTATATGTTTCTCTATGCGGGATTTATCTTGACTTATTATAATAATTTCCGTAGCTGGCTTTTACTCCTACCTATGGCAGTAGCTTTTAGAGGGATTATGGTCACTTTTTCTCGTGGTGGATATGTCGCTTTTGCTTGTGGTGGATTAGGATTATCTTTTTTTCGTAGTAAACTTCTTTTCATATTGTCTACGGCAGGATTAGTATTTATGATTATGAACCCTCAATTTCTACCCGCGGGTATCCGTTACAGGATGAATATGACTATAGAAGAGAAAGATTATGTTAGTAGTGAACTTGAAGAAAATTTAGAACCAAGCTCAGCAAGAAGAATTGAGGCTTGGCGTGGTGGTATAGCAATGATTAAAGATAAACCATTGTTTGGTGTAGGATATGGTTTATTCCCTTATTTTCTTCCCCGCTATAATCCTAATATTCAAGAGATGGATGCACACAATAGTTATCTTATTATTGCTGCCGAACAAGGATTGCCTACTTTGATTGTGTTTCTTTCTATTGTGTTTTTATTGTTTAGGTATTCTAATTGGGTATATAGGAATACTAAGGATAAGTTTTATAAAGCTGTTAGTTTAGGATTTTTAGGGGGGTTAAGTGGACTTTTAGTAGCTAATATTTTTGGTTCTCGGCTTAATAGCACAGAGATTTCTGGCTACTTTTGGATATTAGCAGGAATAATTATGAGGATATATAGAAATGAAATACAATAACCCCCTTCTTACATCCGCCGGGTGTAAAAGGGGTATGAGAAGGTGAAAATTTATTCAGACAATTAGTTTGACAACATAAAGGAATTAAGTTGTATTCTATTTTAGAAAGTCATTATAAATAGGGATTTATTAAAATGGATTATTTGAAATTGATAACAAATTTAAGAAAAAACAAATTATACCTTTTTACCTTAAGGGATATTAAAAATCTATTTCCTCAAGAGAATACAAAAACGATAAAAAATAATCTTGTGAGATGGTTGAGAAAAGAATATTTCAGAAGAGTAAAGAGAGATTTATATGAAGTTATAGATTTTGGGGAGGAGCTAAATATTCCTGATTTATACATCGCTAATAAGTTATACGAACCATCGTATGTTTCTTTAGAAACGAAGCTTTCTATCTATAGTATTATCCCCGAAGTATCAGCAGGCGTTACTTCTATAACTACTAAGGCAATCCGGGAGTTTAAAAATAGCTATGGTCTATTTATTATTTATAGGTCGTGTATACTCAAAGCATTTACAGGTTATATGATAATGAATTATAAGGGTTTTAAAGTTAAGATTGCCGATAGAGAAAAGGCATTAGTTGACTTTTTATATTATCGGTTAAGAAGAGGGATACTCTTGGATTTTAAAGGAGAAAGATTCAATAAAGTAATTCTTAAGAAGATGGATTGGCAAAGGCTCTTTTTTTATGCTGGTCTTTTTAACGAGAAGGTTTTAAAATCTACCCAAGAATTTAGGAGATTTGTTAAATGTTAAGTTTAGATTATCTTTTAGAGGAAGCAAAGACAAATGGTTTACCTATTATAAAAACAAGAGCGGTTATTAGAGAGTATCTTCAGGTAATAGTTTTAAATAGTATATACAGGTAATCTCTGGGTAAGAATTTATATTTTACAGGAGGAACAGCATTGCGGTTTTTCTACAATATGCTCCGTTTCTCTGAAGATTTGGATTTTGCTACAAGGGAATTAAAACGTAAAGAATTTGGGACAATTTTAGAAGAAGTTAGAAAAAGTTTGAACAATGAAGGGTTTTCGGTAGATATCTCAGTAGAAGAGAGGGATAATCTTCTCAGTGCACAACTGCTTTTTAAAGATTTAATGAAAGTCTATAAAATTACAGATAAAAGAGGTATAGATTTAATGATTAAAATAGAAGTTTATAAGCGAGCTTGGAATTTAGAATTTCGCACAAGTGTTTTGAGCTTATATGGGTATAACTTTTCTTTTATTTTACTTAGAGAAGATTGCATTTTTTCTGAAAAAATTTTAGCTCTTTTTAATAGGAGACGAGGTAGGGATATTTACGATACCTTATTTATGCTCAAGAAAAAATTTCCATTTAATGAAGATATTCTTAAAGTAAATCAGATAAAAGAATCTCCTGTTAAAGGCGTGATTAATTATTTTAAAAATATTCCTCAGAAAGAATTGGAATTTCTTGCAGAACAGGTTAAGCCGTTTTTGTTTAAGGAGGATGATATTGAGTTAGTCTTAAATGCCTCTTTGTTTGCAGAGAAATTTTTGGAAGATTATGTGTGACCTCCCCATTTTTACACCCACCGGGTTTCTTACACCCGGCGGGTGTAAGAAAAGGAAGAAAGGGGACAAAGGGAGAGCTAACGGAAGTTATAAAAATGAGAGTATTAATTTTAACACAAATCCTAAAAAATCTACGCATATATCGTATAAAGAGGTTGTTTCTAAGTTAATTCTTTTAGTAGTAAGTAGCGCTTTTAGATATAGAAGCATTGTAGAAGAAGATAATTGTTTAATTGATAAAGTTCCCGTAAAGAATGTTTTTGATAAGTATTTAAGAATGTATAGAGAAGCAAGGGAATATATTTTTAGAGAAGGAGTGGATATTATCTCCACTGATGAACCATTTTCTTGTTTTATTATCGGTATTATATTGAAGAGAAAATATAAAATACCGTTAAATGTATGGATATATGCTACTATTTTTGAGAATAATTTAGGGTGTAGTTTTATAGAAAGAATAAAATTCTTTGTTATAAGGTTTTTATTAAGAGAGAGTAGTTCCATAAGAGCAATGTGTGATAAACATCGGGAGATGTTAGCAAAAAAATTCCTTTTGATATAAATAAGATTTATTCTTGTCCTCCCATAACAGAGTTAAAACATTTTTTAGATTATGAAAGTAATAACATATCGCATAATTTTATAGGTAGGTATCCTTTATTGCTTTGTGTGGGGCGTTTAGTTCCTCAGAAAGACTATTTTACTATGTTTAAAGTTGTTAAAACTGTAAAGAAGAGTATTCCTAATGTTTTGTTACTTATTGCCGGTGACGGACCGCTAAGGAAATATATGGATAAGTTAGCTAAGAAGATGTGTATTGAAGATAATATTTTATTTTTGGGCAATATTCCTCATTCCGATATGCCTTATTATTTTACGATTTGCGATATTTTTGTGTTTTCTTCTGTAAGAGAAAGTTTAGGGGGGTATATATTGAGGCGGCAGCAAGAAATAAGCCTATTATAACAACAGATAATTTGGGAGCAAAGGAATTAATTTTAAATGGATATAATGGGTATAGGGTCCCTTTGAGAGATTATAAAATGATGGCTAAGAAGATAATTTTCTTATCCAATAACTATCAACTTATTAGAGAAATGGGAGCCAACAATTCCAGTTATATTAAAAAGTTAGGGTATTTTGCTTCACCGATAGAGAAAATGCTAAGAGTTAAGAGGATGTGGGAGGAGACCGTTGTGAGTTTAGATAAAAAATAACCTCCCCAAAACTTCTTTAAACGATAAACCATAAAGGGATTATGCAAACTGCTCAGGTAAATAAATCTAGGATTTGAGTAATTTAATTAATTCGGCGGTAGTATAAACTTTAACCAACGATTGTTTCTTAAACGTCGTATCATTGTGCCAAATGGGAATTTTAAGAGCTAAAGATAGCGCTAGATATGGAGCATCATCAAAAGGGACTTCTTTCTTGGCTTTATCCATAAAAGAAGCGTATTCTTCTTCAGGGATAATTTCTATAGGCTCGAGGAGGAAATTGATTAATTCTTGTATCTGTTCTTTATTTAATTTTATGCGGTTTTTTAAAGATTTACTTTTCTTAAATGTTTGCGCTACTTCTATAGCGAAATATTCAGGCGCAAAGAATTTAACTCTCTCATCAAAAAGTATTTCTCTGGTAAGTGCAGATTTTAAAAAAGCAGCGATTAAGATATTACCATCTACGATTAATTGCATTTATCTGCTGGCTTTATGTTTCTTCCGGATGCGTTTATTTATCATCCGGCCGTATTTGATAGTATCTTCTTCGGTAAGGGTGCTTTTAGAAAGAAGCTTATTCATCCTTTCTAATATTTGCAGTTTATTGATAATAGAGTGGCGTGCTACTTCTGACCAGTTGATGTATTTGAATTTTGCCATTTTACGTTTTAATTCCTCAGGTATAGATAATGTTAGAGAAGCCATAAAATCACCTCCTGTATTTTATGTGTATTACGTATAATATGTTAACATACATACTCTATATTGTCAAAGATTTTTTGTGCAGGTAGCGGGCAGGAAGAGAACAGAAGAGTTATTTGATATCAAAAAGATAGTAAAAGATTTTGAGAAGGAAATAAAATAAATATATAAGATAGATAAGTGTCTTTTAACTAACATTAAGTATCATTTTTATATTTATGAAACAAACTTCTAAATCTTATATAAAAAGAGCGATTATTAAGTTTGATATTGTTGATAATTAGATTAAGAACAGATATGTTGAGGATTTTTATGTGAATTAAAAACTCATTTGCACCCGCCGGGTGTAAGAAGGTAACTCTTAAATTATCCGTCGGGTGGAGCTAAATTAGATAAATATGAGGAGAACTAAAATTCTTTATCTTATTGATAAATTAAAACCTGCAGGTGCACAAAAGCATCTTAGAGAACTACTCTCTGTTATAGATAAAGAAAAATTTGAGACGAAATTAGTAACTTTGGAAGAATTGGGTATAAAGAAAATCTATGGGTTATCCGGGTTGAAAGGGTTTATAAGGTTAGTTAAACTAATGAAAAAGGAAGGTTTTGATATTGTGCATACTTATCTTTTTAGTGAGAATATATTGGGCGTAATTGCAGGTAAAATAGTTGGTGTAAAAACTATCATTACAAGTAGGCGAGATACAGGTATGCTTCGTGAGGGTAAATTCAGGCATATTTTGTCTTATCGGTTAACTAATCGTTGGGTAGATAAGATTGTCTGTGTTAGTGAGGGAGTAAAAAGGGTAGTGCTTAACAAGGAAAAGGTAAAACCAGAGAAAATAGAGGTAATTTATAATGGCGTAGATTTAGAAAAATTCAATGTTCAAGATTCAAATTCTATGGTTAAAGAGCAATTGAAGATAGAACCAGATGATTTTGTAGTAGGAATGATTGCCAATTTTAGTTGGATTAAAGGGCATAAAGATTTTATCCAGGCAATTCCTCTCATTTTAGAAGAGGTTCCCAATACTACCTTCTTATTTATTGGCGACGGTCATTTAAGGAAAGAAATAGAGACAGAGGTTAAAAATACTTCTTACAAGGATAAGGTGTTATTTTTAGGAAGTAGAAATGATATCCCAGAATTGCTCTTAATAATGGATATATCCGTAAATGCCTCTTATTCGGAAGGGATGTCTAATACAATTTTGGAGTCAATGGCAAGTGGTGTGCCAGTGGTGGCAACTGCTGTAGATGGGAATTTAGAGACAGTGGTGGATAAAGAGACAGGGTTTTTAGTCCCTCCCAAAACTCCCCAAGCATTAGCAGAGGCGATTATTAGGTTATTGAAGAATAAAGATTTGAGAGGAAAATTGGGAGGGAACGCCCGTAGGATAGTTAGAGAGAGATTTAGTCTTGAGAGGATGGTAAGAGATTTTGAAGATTTATATCTATCATTCACTCAACCCCAGATTGCCTTTGTATGTTCACAGTTCCCTCAGATGTATGAAACATTTATTTTACGGGAGTTTGTAGGATTAAAGGAAAGAGGATTAAAATTTAAGATTATATCCTTAAAGTTTTGTAAAGATAAAATCATCCATCCTCAAGCAAAGGATTTCCTTGCGGATACATTTTATCCTAAAATAAGTTTATTAACCATACTTAGATGGATATGCGTTCACCCTTGTAATACGATGAAGACTATTGTGTATGTTTTTTATACTTATGGCTTTGTGGGAGTAGAGTTAATTAAGGCTTTGTATGTTTTGTGTGAGTGTTTCTATATTGCTGATTTGATTAAGAAGTATAGGATTTGTCATTTACATACTCATTGGGCAACAATGCCCACAACCGCGGGAGTTATCTTGAATATATTGACAGGTATCCCTTTTAGTTTTACTGCTCACGCTTGGGATATTTTTGTTAGTCAGAAAGGATTAAAAGATAAAATTAGAAGAGCAAGGTTCTGTGTAACTTGCACTGAGTATAATCGTAGGTTCTTGGGTGAGCTTATAGATAATGGTAAAGGAGAAAATATTGATGATGTGTGTGTTTTGGGTAAGATTGTCCTCAATTATCATGGCATTGAGTTAGATAAGTTTCCTTTGAGAAATAAGAAGATAGAAAATGTAAGAATAAATATTCTTTCTATAGGTAGATTGGTGGATACAAAGGGGTTTGATTATTTAATTGATGCTTGTCAGATTCTTGATAGAGAGGGATTGAATTTTTATTGTAAAATTGTTGGGCAAGGCGAGCTTTTAGGTAGGCTTAGTAGTAAAGTAAAAAAGTATAAGTTAAGTGATAAGATAGAGTTTTTGGGAGAAAAAACTCAAAAGGAAATTATGGAGTTGTATAAGGAAGCGACAGTTTTAGTCCAACCAAGTGTGCTCGCTAAAAATGGCGATAGAGATGGTATCCCTAATGTTATTTTAGAAGCAATGGCTTGCGGAGTGCCTGTTATTTCTACAAATATCTCGGGTATACCTGAGGCGATAATTGATAAGGAAACAGGTATATTAGTGCCCCCTAATAACAGTGTAGCTTTAGCGAAGGCAATATTAAACTTAGCGAATGACGATATTCTTAAGGAGAAAATTATTTATAATGCGAGGATTTTGGTTGAGAAAAAGTTTGATGCTAAAAGGAATGTTGCAAATTTAGCACTAATATTTAATAAAGTTATTAGTTCTTCAGATTTTGGAGTTAATATATCAGCTTGTTACAGAAGGATGAATATACTTTATATTATCTGGTCATTAGGGTTGGGGGGAGCAGAGAGGATAGTAGTTAATTTGGTTAAGGGATTAGATAAGAATAGATTTAATCCTATAGTCTGCTGTTTAAATGACAAAGGATTTTTTGCCGATGAGTTGGAAAAAGGGGGGATTAAAGTTATTGCTTTAAATAAGAAGCCTGGTATTGATTTAAGCATAATTGCTAAGATAATTAGGTTGATAAAGAAACATAACATAGATATTGTGCATACGCATTTATGGGGAGCGAATTGTTGGGGTAGAGTTGCCGCCGTTTTATCTAAAGTAAGAGTAATAATTGCTACAGAGCATAGTGTTGATGTATGGAAACCAAAATATTATTTTCTTATTGACCGCTTACTTTCAAAATTTACGCATAAGATAGTGGTTGTATCTCAAGCTGTTCGGGATTTTTATAAATCTAAAGGCATCTCCGAAGAGAAGTTAGAGGTTATCTATAATGGGATTAATGAGGAAGATTTTTGCATTAAAAGTGAGGTGAGGGAAAAGATAAGAAAGGAATTGGGCGTTGAAGATAATACTAAAGTTTTAGGGATAATTGGTAGGTTAGTAGAGCCTAAAGGGCATAAGTTTTTATTTAATGCAATGGGGCTTTTAGATGGTAGGTATAATCTAAAGTTAGTAGTAGTAGGAGATGGGGTAGAGAGGGAAACTCTTAAAGAGATGGTAAGAAGTTTAGGTTTAGAAGATAAAGTGATCTTTACCGGGCTTAGGAATGATGTTAATAACATTTTACAGGCAATAGATATTTTAGTTATACCTTCTTTAAGGGAGGGATTACCTTTGGTAATGCTTGAATCAATG
>JAMWDA010000041.1 GCA_023818995.1 Candidatus Omnitrophota bacterium | reverse complement strand
TCATTTGGCGGAGAAATGATTAAAGCCATTTTTGGTATTACCCAGAAGATGGACTATATTCAATTATCTATTTATTCGTTTTATACCTTTATCATGAGCTATTGTATATTTTTTATTCTCCTCACACAAAGAGTTGCGTTCTTTATCTAAACTCTTTATCCTATTTTCTAATTCTTTTATATCTTTATTAAATTTATCTAAGCTAACGTTCAGTTTAGAAATATCCTTAACTTGCTCATTTTTAATTTTCTCTAAAGTATCTTTTTCTTTTGATAAACTATCGTATCTATTTTGTAAAGAGCGCAGATCAGCTAATATTTTTTCTTTTTCACTCTTATATTTTTCGCTCTCTTTTATTAAATTACCCTTCTCCTTTTCTAAAACATTTATCTTTTCTGCTAATTTATTCTTATCTATCTCACTTCCTTCATGTTCCTTAATCAATTTATCAAACTCATTCTTAATCTTTGTCAATTCCTCTTCTTTGGCTTTACCAACTTCTTTCCAACTACTTTTCTCTTTAGATAAAACATCGTAACTATTTTGTAATTCATTAAGACGAATATTAAGGTTATCTATCTCATCCTTGTAACTTGCTTTATCTTTAGCTAATTCCTGCTTTTCAGCATCTAAAATCTTTAATTTATCTTCCAATTCCTTTATAATATTCTCCAATGTTTGTTTTTCTTTACTAAAACTATTTTGAAGTTTTAATTTTTCTTCCTCTAATAAATTCAATCTCTTAACTAACTCTTCATTCTTGTTTTTTTCCTCGGTAAAGAGCTCCTGATATTTAGTAAATTGAGGTTGATAATCCAAGATTGTTCCTTGTAAATTATTTAAATCTGCCATCAATTTTTCTTTCTCTTTAGTAACTTCGTTCAATTGATATTGCAAGGATTTTGATGTCATTTCTAAACTATCCACGGTATTCTTATACTTTTTAAGCTCATTTTTAGCTTCCTCTAACTCTTTAGTTTTATCTGCGAGTTCGGATTTATACCGTTTAACCTCTTCGTTATCTTTTATCTGTGTATTTTTGCTTGTTAACATTTTTTTATATTTATCTAACTCATTCTGTAAATCTTTTATTCTTGCATTCAAAACTTCTTCCTTCTTACTAAAATCCTTAATACTATTTTGCTGATTTTCTACAAGTGCTCTATACTTTTCCATTTCTTCCTGGAGAATTCTATTTTCTGTTTTAGCTTTAGCTAACTCACCAACTACATTTTCTAAGGAATTTTTTATCAAATTTTCATAAACTTGGTCTAAAGAAGAATTTTTCTGTGATTGTGGATAAACCTGAGTATTTAAATTTAAGATAACTCCTAAAATAATAAAAAACATAAAAATATACTTTAATCTCATTTTCACTCCTTTCTTAGTATATTTACTATAATTTTAAAGCCTTAAAAAGTATTTTAACCCTTAAAGTTCATATGTCAAGATTAACTTAATTAGATCTTAAACTATTAAAAAATAGAAAATAATCTATATTTTATTATTTTCTATTAAGTAAATTTGTGGTATAAATATTAATTATGGAAAACTTAACCCCTATGGTCCAACAGTATCAAAGGATAAAAGCATCCTATAATGATTGTATCCTTTTCTTTAGATTAGGAGACTTTTACGAAATGTTTTATGAAGATGCTAAGAAAGCCTCCGCTATATTGGATTTAGTTCTTACTTCACGTGGTAAAGACTCTTCGGGCAAAATTCCTATGTGTGGAGTGCCTTATCACTCCGCAGAAAGTTATATTGCTAAACTAATCAAAGCAGGATTAAAAGTAGCTATTTGTGAACAGACAGAGGATCCCTCTTTAGCTAAAGGGATAGTTCAAAGAGAGGTAATAAGGGTAATAACTGCTGGAACATTTATAGATGAAACTAATCCTGAAGCGCGATACTTAGCCTGTATAAGTATGGATAAGAAGAATTTAGGTTTAGCTTTTACTGATATCTCTAACGGCATAATATATACTAACGAGTATTCGGATAAAAATAAAATTTTAGAAATTATCTCTAAACTATCTGTTTACGAATGTATATTCCCCCAAAAAGAAGAAAAAAATATAAGAGATATTTTTCAAAATCCTCTCTTGCAAGCTAAAAACATCACTTTAACTTCTTACGAAGATTGGTGTTTTAACATAGAGATTGCTAAAAAATCCCTCTGTGAACATTTCTCAATTCACAACCTATCGGGATTTGGAATAGAAAATTATCCCTTAGCTATCTCTGCTTGTGGAGCACTTTTAGAATATACAAAACGAATGAATCGTCAACCAATGCAACATATAGATAAAATAAATATATATACTCAAGACGAATACGTATTCATTTCTCCGGAAGCTTGCTACGGATTAGAATTAGAACAATTGATAAAAAAAATAGACTACACTATTACCAGTATGGGCAAAAGAAAACTAAAATACTGGTTGTATCATCCTCTAAAAGATAAAATGCTCATATTACAAAGACAAATGGCAGTAAAACTACTAAAGGAGAACAACTCTATACAAAAAGGATTAGAACCAATTCTTCACCATATACCTGACATTGAAAAAAGCTTATCTCGCATAAGTTGTGGATATAGGAACCCAAAAGATATATTGGGTATACGCAACACTATTTTAGAGATACCTAACTTGCAAGAAATACTACTCCCTCTTAGTAAACAAAATAATCTATTCACCATAGAAGATATACCCTATTTGCGTCAACTTTTAGAAAAAACGATAAATCCCGATGTATCCTTATCTAATGCTGATGGTAAATTAATTCAAAAGGGGGTAAACAAAGAATTAGATGAATTAAAAGATATACAAGAAAATGGAAGAGAATGGCTTAAAAATTTACAAGCTGAGGAGATAAAAAAAACAGGCATAAACTCTTTAAAAATAGGTTATAACAAGGTTTTTGGATATTATATAGAGATAAGTAAACCTAATCTTCATCTTGTGCCTCAAGATTATATTCGTAAACAAACCCTCGTTAATGCAGAAAGATTTATCACACCTCAACTAAAAGAATTTGAAGAGAAAATGCTTACTGCTGAAGAAAATATCTTAAGGATAGAAAAAATAATAGTTGAAGATATTTGTGCAAAAATACTCAATAACTCACATCTGTTACATCAACTTACGGAGAGGATAGGAACAATTGACGCCTTATATTCTCTAAGTATTCTCTCCTCACAGCCAGGATACATAGTTCCTCGAATAGAAGAAGATTGTGAAATAAATATAAAAGATGGCCGACACCCTGTGGTAGAACAGACTATTCTTGAACCATTTGTCCCCAACGATGTTCTATTAGATTGTAACGATAATCACTTACTCATAATTACAGGACCAAATATGGCAGGAAAATCCACTTATATTAGACAAGTTGCTCTTTTAGTAATAATGGCACAAATAGGTAGCTTCATACCGGCTAGTAGTGCCAAGATAGGCATAGTAGATAAAATCTTCACTCGTATAGGTGCTCACGATGAAATAACCAAGGGACAAAGTACATTTATGGTAGAAATGACAGAAACCGCAGCTATACTCAATAATCTCTCTCCTCGCAGTTTGATAATCCTTGATGAAATAGGGAGAGGGACAAGCACATACGATGGTTTTAGTTTAGCTTGGGCAATTGCTGAATATTTATGTAAAAATAAAGTGAGAACTCTCTTCGCTACTCATTTTCACGAACTTACTGCTTTGGGAGAAGAGTATGAGGGAGTGAAAAACTACAACGTTGCCGTAAAAGAATGGGGGGATAATATAGTTTTTCTACATAAAATTATTCCTGGCGGTAGTGATGAAAGTTATGGAATATACGTAGCGAAAATAGCTGGTATACCAAAAGAAGTAATAGACCGTGCTAAACAAATTCTTACCCGTTTAGAACTTCATGGTAACTTACAAGAAAAGATACAATCTCCTTTACGAAAACAACAACAGTTATCATTATTTTCACCATTTAATGACCCTCTTTTAGAAAAAATAAAAGATGAAATAAAATTAATAGATGTAAACAATCTTACCCCTATTTCTGCTTTAAATAGGATCCAGAAGTGGAAAGAGATTATAAAGACATATGAAAACGATCCAAGAGAAAACAAAGAAGTGTCAAGAAATTTACCTAACTAAATATATCTATGGGTAAAGTCCATATTCTACCTCAAGAGGTAATTAGTAAAATTGCTGCGGGAGAAATAATAGAGAGACCCGCTTCTGTTATAAAAGAATTAATAGAAAATGCCTTAGATGCAGAATCTACCAATATAGAAATAAACTTAAAAGCTGGTGGTAGATCTCTTATTCAAGTAAAAGATAACGGCTGTGGGATAGAGGAAGATGATATAGAAAAAATATTCTTTAGACATGCTACGAGTAAAATAACTAACATAGAAGATATATATCGTATGCAATCTTTAGGATTCCGTGGAGAAGCTTTATATAGTATCGCTTCTATAGCAGATATAATTTTACGTAGTAAGGTCAATTCAGCCAACTTAGGTAAAGAAATTCATATACGAGGAGGAGAAAAACTATCTCTCCAACCGGTAAATATGTCGCCGGGAACAGAAATAGAAGTAAGAGAACTTTTTTTCAATACTCCCGCAAGGAAAAAATTTCTCAAAGCTGATTCTACAGAACTAAATCAAATTCTAAATACATTTATACCCTATGCATTATTTTACTACCCTTGTCGTTTTATCCTAACGCATAATAGTAAAAAATTATTAGATTTAAATGAACACCCCTCTTGGGTAACAAGAATATCAGAGGTTCTTAACCTAAATAGAGAATACCTAATAGAAGAATCTTTAGAGTTGTCCGAAAATATTAATATCCATATTATCTTAGGAGACATAAATATTAAAAGGCCAAGGAAAGATTTACAGTTTATATTCATCAACAAACGTCCGGTACAGAATAGAAGTTTAAATTTTCACTTAAATCAAGCGTATAGGATAATCTTTCCTCCCGAAATCAATCCTTTCTTTGCTGTTTCTATAACTCTACCTCCCCACGAAGTAGATGTAAATATACACCCTACCAAAAGAGAAGTAAAAATAAAAGATGAGTTACAACTCAGTAGTTTGTTGAGGAAAACTTGTGAGGAGATACTTAAAAAGAAGAGTAACACTAAACAGATAGGAGAAATATCTTACCCTTTTGAAGAAATAGAAAGATTAACTTCTGAGAAAAATTTAACCTTTGATACAATAAAAGAGGATAAAGAGAACCAATATTTGTTGGAAACGTACACCTATAAAGATAACGAGGAAGAAAAACAATTATTATGGGAAACACCTAATATTAAAAACTTAAAAATTAAACTATCTCATGCTCGCTTCTTAGGGATATTTATAAGAAAATATATTGTTTTAGAAAGTGGTTCCTCTCTACTTATAGTAGACCAACATGCTGCTGATGAAAGGATAACCTATGAAAGATACATTAAACAAATAGAAGCGGGAAAAGTAGAAATCCAATTCTTACTCACACCTATAATTCTCCCTCTCACTCCTCAAGAATTAGTTATCTGGGAAGCAATAAACAATACTTTAGAGGAGATAGGTTTTATAACCTCTCTTTGGGACAAGGAGAATGTTGCTCTACATGGTTACCCACAATTGATAAAAGAACCTAAACTTTCTCTTCAGCATTTACTTAACGGTGAGGAAAGAACAAATTTTGATAAGGATACTTTAGCAAAACACGCCTGCCATAATTCTTTAACTGCTGGTTATGAAATAAATAAAGAGCAGGCAGAACACATTATCAAGGAACTAATGAATTGTAATCAACCTATAACCTGTCCACATGGAAGGCCGACAGTGTTAGAAATCCCTGAAAGTTTATTAGATAAACAATTCATTAGAAAATAAAACTAAAAATTACTGCCGGCAAGATTCCTTTCTACGAAATCAAAAATTACCTGTTGTTTCTCTGTAGAAATATTGTAAAATTCAACTCCCATGGCGGGATATTCTAAAGGGTGGAAATTCTCATTAGAAATCCAAATTACTTTTGTATCTAATTCAATAATACCGGGGTTAGGCATAAGATACAATTTAGTAAATAATATTTCTCCGATGGAAAATATCTTTTCTCCTATGATAAAAACTCCTATAGCGCTTAGATTAAGTATTTTACCCTTATAAAAAACATCTAAATTGGAAAATTTCTGTTTATACTCCACAGTGTTCTTAAAGGGTATTCTTTTAAATCTTCTCCTTAATTTCTTATCTACAATCTGAGAAATAACTTTATCCTCATAAAAACTACTTATAGCTTTATCTTCGTTGTCATAAATTTCTAATACTCTGCTTAACCCTACTATAGAGAATAATCTATTAACATGGTTAGGAACATTACAGAATTTGATTGCCCCTCTATGATTATAAACGTTTTTATAAATTATTGCTAATACAGATATACCAATATAATCAACCAAGTTTACCCCCTCCATATTACACAGTATATTTTTAGTTTTGTTATTTAGAACCCACCCCACCGTCTCTATAAAATCGGAGGAATTTATATCTATATTCCCCTCTAAATATAGAATAGCTACTCCCTGTTTTTCTACAAATCCTATTTTCATTATCCTCTAACCAAGATACTCAAAATACTTAAAATTAAACAATAATAACCAAATAGTTTAAATTTCAATTTAATAACCGTCCTTTTAAGAAGCATTAAAGCTAATATACCTGAGAAGAATGCTACTATAAAACTAACTAACATATTAACTGAAATAGTCTTATCAAATAAAATATATTTAGATTCTCCAATGAAAGCTCCTATTATAATAGGGATAGCCATAATAAAAGATAAATTAAAAGCTTCTCTCTCAACGAAGCCTCTCTTTAACAAACCAACTATAGTAATACCCGCGCGAGATATTCCCGGCAAAACAGCAAGACCTTGTAATAAACCTAACATTAAAGTATCTTTTAAACCAAAATATTTTAATTCTTTATTATTACTTTTACTCTTGACACTCAAAAGAACTAAGGAATTGATAAAAAAACATAAGGCAATAAAGTATCGGTAATTAGAAAGTATTTCTATATATTTCTTAAGAAAAATTGCGATTATACCAGAAATAATAGTTGTAATAGATATATAAGAGAGCAATCTAAAATTAAATAACCCCTCTTTAAGTTTTTTAAAAAAATACACAACTATCGCTAATAGAGTAGCTAAATGTAAAAAAACTACAAAAGAGAGAAAATCTTCACTTACTCCCCAAAAATTCTTAAATAAGTAAAGATGTCCAGAGCTGCTTATGGGCAAGAATTCTGTCAATCCTTGAATAATTCCCAGTATTATGTAATTTAACAAAATAAAAACCTTTCTACTTTTTAAAAATAAATAAAAAAACTATTACCAAAGTTAATATTATGCCCAAATATATTATAACATATGTAACGATATCCCATCCACTCTTAGGGATTGATTTTTGTGATTTAAGGGAAGGAAGTAGTTTTTCCTCTTCTTTTTTATCGATGAAATGTGAGAGGTATTCTCGGCAATCCTGACAAATACATAGGTGCTCCTCTACTTGCTGAATCTCATTATCTAAGGCAGTATGGTTTATATAAGCAGCGATAATCTTTCTTATACTCTCACAATCCATTTTTAAAACTATCCTTTTTCGTTCTAATAACTAAAAATAAAATCATATTTTGTTTATACATTTTATCACACTTTTATATTCTCGCAAGATAACATAATAGTTTTGCGTTTCTACGATTTTTTCTGTTCATTTCTATAAATTTCCTATCATGTTTATAATATAAATATTTTGCATTGATGGATATAATACTATAAAATACAATTATGAGCTTAATTACACCTTTCGACCCCTGGAAAAGTAAATGGTGTTCCTGTCCACCTAAGTATAGTTTATCTGCCTACATAGGTTGTGGACATAAATGTTTGTATTGTTATGCTTCATCCTACATAAAAAATTTCTTTTCTCCTCGGCCAAAAAATAATTTTATAAAACAATTAGGAAAAGAAATAAAAAAACTGCCTCTTCAGGCCATCATAACAATGTGCAATTCATCCGATCCCTACTTACCTTTAGAAAAATATGAAAAATTAACTTTGCAAGCATTAAAAATATTAAAAAATACATCTTTTGGGTTAATAATTGTTACTAAATCTTCTCTTATACTGAGGGATAAAGATATCTTAAAAGAAATAAAAAATTTAGTAATTAGTATAACTATAACTACCCTAAATAAATCTATAGCAAAAATATTAGAACCACATGCTCCCTCACCTTCAGAAAGATTATCTACCATAGAAAATCTTTCCAGAGATTTAAATGTTGTGTGTAGATTAGACCCCTTGATATACCCTATAAACACACGAGAAGTAGAAAATATAGTAAAAGAAGTAAAAAATAGAGGGGCTAAACAGATAGTTATCTCTACCTATAAAGTAAAACCAGATAACTTTAAAAGGATGATAAAAGGGTTCCCTGAATATAAGAACCTCTGGCATAACCTCTATATAATTAAAGGAGAAAGAATTAACCGTTACATTTATTTACCTCAAGAGCTAAGAAGAAAAATAATTGAAGAAGTAAAAGAAATAGCAAGAAATGAGAAAATAGAATTTTCTACTTGTAGAGAAGGTTTTAGTTTCTTAAACACTAAAAATTGCGATGGTAGTTCTTTTTTAATATAAATTATTTATGAACAAGTAGAACAAGAATGACTGGAGCAAGAACTACATTTGGATGAACTGCTTGAAGAATCTTCTTTGCTACCCCCTAATAATCCAAAGGGAGCAAAGGTTTTTTCTATTTCTTTACTTTTACAGTAAGGACACTCTATATTTATCTTCTCCTGACTAACTCCTAAAAGTAATTCAAAATTTTTGCCGCAATTATTACATACATATACGAATATAGGCATATTTGTCCTCCTCCTTTATAAATTCACTCTTATTGATAGCAATTTAAATAAATTTTTGGTAAAATTTATAATATAATAGCATTTATTTCTTAGATTGACAATTATTAAATGAAGTTAACTCTTTGCGCGGATGGCGGAATTGGCAGACGCGCTAGATTCAGGGTCTAGTAGGGAAACCTGTGCGGGTTCAACTCCCGCTCCGCGCATAAAAAATAAAAAGGTAAAAATGATGTTTATTGCAATAAAAATATATGGGGATAGAACCTAAAATCTATATAACTTCTAAATGACTTCTTTTAACCCACCCTATTTTATTATCTCCACGTTTTATTTTCACCCACCCATTTTGGAAATAAATTATCTTAACCTTTGCGCCCTCGTAGAGAGTAAAATAGGTAGTAGATGATTCTTTGGGTTCAAACTTGACTTCGGTTTCTTTAGCTAAAATTATACCCTCTTTATGTAAATTATTTATCTTATTAAACAATGATACGAACCCTAAAATAAAGAATATTAATAAAAAACCAATAAATGTAAAACAAATTTTTTTAGCTGATTTTAAAATGATCCCTATAAGTATAATTATAAGGGAAAAAATATAGAATCCAGTAAGTAAAATAGTTAAACCATCGATAGTAAATTTATCAAATATCCTATAAATAAAATTATTTTTATAATAAATATTACCTTTTACTAATGAATAAGCATAATCGTAATTAGATTTTAAATCTTTATCCCAAGGGATAAGCCTATAAGCTTTTTCGTAATTTAAAATAGCTCTACCTAAATCACCCTTTTTAAAATAACAATTGCCTAAATTGTAATATAAGTTGCCACTTCCTAATCCCTTATTAATTATACTATTATACTCTTCTATTGCCTTATCAAAATTATCTTGCTCATAATAAAAATTACCCTTTTGAAAATTATTAATCTCCTCCTCTGCACAAAAAAATGATAAATTGACTAAAATTATAATAAAAATAATTAAAATTACTTTACCCCTCATACTTAACCAATCCTTCTTTACCACTTTAAACTTCCGAAGTGTAAATTGGATATACTATGTCTTCTTTTCTAAATAAGAGATAACCTCTTTGAAATCTCTAAGAATATCTTCACACCTTTTTCTTTCCGGGTAAATACGAGTGTATCTTGCTATGTCACACTCAGAAAGTATATTCTTTATTTTGTCCTCTATGTTTTTATTAAAACTCTTATATTTCACTATCCCTCCAATACTATCTACAGTTATGCTCCCTACAGGAACAGAAAACTTATAAGCTAAGTAATCTCTTAATGTCCTAAATAATGCATCAAAGAATTTTTCTTTATTATTATCCCTCAATAATTTATTAATCTCTACTAAACCCCTCTTTACTTTTTTAGTGGCTAATAGTTTACCTTGATATTGAATATCATTTATAATTTTAAGATGTCTTCTATATATAAAAATTATAAATAAAAAAATAATAAAACTTAAAAGATTAAAAAACCAAAAAGTAAAATGCTTGTAAAGATAATCATCTATCTTTTTAAACTTACCTGCTGTTCTTTTTATATAAACTATATCTTTACCTAACTCTTCTTTCTTTAATACTAATTCCGCTTGTGATTTTGGTAATTCTATCAATTTAGCAGATGTATCATCAGATTTTTCTACTTTTATAGGTATAGAATTACTATTTAAACTCTGATATTTGCCGATAGTAGGATTAAAAAAACTAAAATTTATAGGAGGTATATGTGTTACTTTATCATAAATAGGAATTATAACCTGTTCGAATATCTTTACATTATCTTTATAAGTAACTTGTGGCTCGTATATTTTAAAACCTTCTGTAGATTGAATCTTAGGTAGTTTAACTGTGTCAAAATTGCCACAACCTATTACCTTAATTTTAAGAGTTATAGGATCGCCTACCTTCACGCTAAGAGGGACTGCTTCCACTTCCAATTTGAACTCTCCTATCGCTCCTTCAAAATCATTTGGCTTTCCTTCTTGCGGTAAACTCAATACAGTCAAAGGTAATTCCGTAGATTTCAATTCTAAAGGATAGATATCGTAGCGACCAAAAAAGTCTTCAAAAATATCATCACTAAAAAATCCTCCCAATAAATCATCATCAAAAATATTTTTTCTCCTTCGCTTAATTTTTTTCACTACTAAATTGCATTTTAATTTAGCAGGTCCTAATTTAAATTCTCCCGGTCTTATCCCAAAAATATTTGTAGTAAATTCTATAACATCGTAAACAATCCCGCTTAATTCTTCACAATATTGTCTGGGCTGTTCAAATTTCTCTATAGAGAAATCCGTTGTGTTTTCCAACTCGGGGAATTGTATATCCCTTACCGCTAAATCGTTTACATAAAGCTTTACGCTTAGAGGAACAACTTCATTTAGATAAATTCTTCTTTTATCTAAACTCATAACCAGAAATATCCTATCCATTAATTTTTCTGTGTTCTCAGGAGAGTAATAATCTATTTTATCG
>JAMWDA010000040.1:10792-11544 GCA_023818995.1 Candidatus Omnitrophota bacterium | reverse complement strand
GAAATTTCTATTTTGCTTTTACACAGAAGAATTTTGTCAATTGACAAAGAAGTGAGATAATGTTATTATTAAAAAATTAAACTTAAATAGAGGATAGCCGAGGTGGCGGAATTGGCATACGCGCCGGTCTCAAAAACCGGTGGCTAAAAAGCTGTGCGGGTTCGACTCCCGCCCTCGGCAGGATTTATATCAAAATCCGAAATCCTAATCACTAAAAATTAATATGCAAAATAAAAAGGCTCTTTGACTTAAAGTCAAAGAGCCTAATAATATAAATTATCTAATAAATTTATTATATTGTTAAAGGCAATTGGGAATTAATGTACGCACGAACTAGGTCTTTTAAATCTATACATAATTTATCTGAGGAAAACCTTTTTATTCCATAAGCAACATCATATAGGGAAATTTTAGGAACATGTTGCTTAATAGTATGATAAGCAAGCGTAATTAAATTAACTATTGCCTCATCAGAATAATCTGGGTGATATTTTTTAATAATATTAATTATAGAACTGAATTCTTGAGTAGAATGTCTAAATTCATCTAAAAGGTATAGAGTATACTCCAAAGATACTTGTTCAACTAAAATTTCTTTAGCGTTAATATTTAAACCCATAAATAAAACCACAAGAATTATAAACCAGCCTTTTTTCACCATTTCTACCCTCCTAGTTTAAATTGTGATAATTTAAATTAAATTTATGTTTAACAATAAAACAAAAATCTATAAAATAAGGACCAAGAGGGTA
>JAMWDA010000040.1:0-10782 GCA_023818995.1 Candidatus Omnitrophota bacterium | reverse complement strand
GAGAATAGAGTATTTAAGTAAATTGTTCATCTTTTATTTTAAATAGTTGACTCCTTTTTATCTATAAACCTATAACTAATTTATTAATACCATATTTTATATGGGTTTTTCAAGTCAAACTACCCCTCTTTAAATTTATACTTCTATATCTATTGGTAGGTAGTAGGATAAAAGGTATATATTAATAAACTATCTTCCTAAAACAGACCTAACCGCCTCTAAGAGTTTATCTTTAGTGGTGGGTTTGGTTAATATTCCATAATTACCGGTTAGTTTTCTAATAAATTCCTCATCTTTTTTAGAAACTACTCCTGTAAAGTAAATTATGGGAATATGAGAAACTAAAGGATCATCTTTTAAAATTCGCACAACCTCTTCGCCCCTCATTTCGGGCATCAACATATCAAGAATAATTAAATCAGGCTTATGTATCTTGGCTAAATTAATTGCTTCAATACCCTTAGTAGTAGAAATTACTTCGTAACCAGCAGATCTGAATACATAACTTAAATATTCTACTATCTTATAATCATCATCTACAACAAGTATTTTAAATTTAGAAGAAATGTTCTCCATATTTTTCCTTAACTAATTAAATCTTCAATAACTTTTACAGCACTTATACCATCTTTAGCATAAAAAGCACCTATAGATTTAGCATAGTTTAAATTTACCACCGCTCCTCCTACAATAAAATGACAATTAACACCTTCTTTCTTAGCTAATTCTATAACTTCTTTCATCCTTACCATTGTGGTAGTCATAAGTGCTGATAAACCAATTATGAAAGGTTTATAATATTTAGCTTCTCTAACAATTTTCTCATTAGGAACATCCTTACCAAGGTCTATCACATTAAATCCGTAATTCCTCAATAATAAAGCAACTATATTTTTCCCGATATCGTGTATATCACCTTTAACCGTAGCAATAATTATCGTTGGTTTCTTACTATGTTCTCTGTCCCTACTTTCTAAATGTGGTTTTAAATACCCAAATGCCTTCTCCATAACCTGTGCACTGGCAATGAGTTGAGGTAAGAAGTATTCTTTATTTTCAAATAACTCTCCTACATGCCTTATCGCTGGTATCATTATATCTTCCATAAGTTTATCTATTTCTATACCAGTGTTGATAGCTTGTTTAAGTAAATCAATGATATTATCTCTATCACCCTCTACTATAGCGTTAAATACCTTCTGCTTAGGTTGGATAGTATCAGTTAACTCACTCTTAATTTTGGAGTTGGCAGAAAAATGCTTTAGAAATATTTTAGCATCCTTATCTTTACCCAGTAATAAATCTGCACTAATCTTAACATTCATCAATTCTAAACTTTTAGGATTTAAAATTGCTAAACATAATCCCTTAGCTTGCGCCATAGCAAGAAACGTAGCATTCAACCAATTGCGTTGAGGTAAACCAAAAGAAATATTAGATAAGCCTATTATAGTCTTTAATTTCAATTTTTGGTAACACCAATCTATCGTTTCTAAAACATCCTTAGCAGCATTCTCATAGGTAGACACTGCTAAAGTTAAAGCATCCACAATTATATCCTCGTAAGTAAATCCATATTTAACTGCCTCTTTAATTATACGGTTAATTATATTTTTACGTTGAGAAAATGTATGAGGTAACCCTTTATCTGTAATAGGTAAAGCTATAAACATAGCTCCGTATTCTGATGCTAAGGAAAGAATTTTTTTAAGTTTGTGTTTTTCTGCGGTAAGGGAATTAATCAAAGCTCTACCGGGATATAATCTTAAAGCTTTCTCTATAACTTCAACTTTCGCCGAATCGATAACTAACGGTAATCTTGTTACTGTACACAGAAAATTTATTGTTTTCCTCATTGTCTCTGCTTCATCTATACCCGGAACACAAACATTAACATCTAAAAGCTTGACACCCTTATCTTCCTGTTTTTTTGCCATCTGACGAATAACAGAAAATTTTCCTTCTCTTAATTCTTTCTGCAGGTAGCTTTTACCTGTAGGGTTAATCTCTTCCCCTACAATAACTAAAGGGGAATTGTCCTCTATAAATACTGTTTTAGAATAAGAAGTTAAAGCACTTATCGCTTTGGCTTTCGGCATAATAGGCTTTCTATTTTTAATGGTTTTACGTAATCTTTTAATATGTTGAGGTGTCGTTCCACAACAACCTCCTAAAATATTTGCTCCCGCATAGAATAATTCTCTACCAAAGGAAGAAAATAAATCTACATCCATATCGTATACTGTCCTATCGTTAATCAGTTTAGGCATACCAGCATTAGGCTTTGCTACTAAGGGAACTTTAGCATAAGGTTTCATAGCTTTGATATATTTAATCATCTCTTTAGGCCCGGTAGAACAGTTACATCCAAATGCATCGGCACCTAAACTCTGAATGGTAATCAAAGCAGTTACGGGGTCTGTTCCATTCAAAGTGCACCCTTTATCGTCAAAACTCATCGTAACTATTGTAAACAAAGAACTTATCTCCTTAGCAGCAATAAGAGCAGCTCTTGCTTCCTGAATATCTATCATCGTTTCAATTATAAGTATATCTACGCCACATTTAACCAAGGCTTTAATTTGTTCCTTAAAAATATTTACCGCTTCCTCAAAATAAAGCTCACCAAAAGGCTCAACTAACTTTCCTGTAGGTCCTATATCACCCGCTATTATACAATCTTCACCCACACTCTTTTTTGCCAAATAAACAAGTTCTTGATTAATTCCTACCACATCCTTAATCCCAAATTCTCCTAATTTTAATCTATTGCCTCCAAAAGTATTAGTAAGTATAACATCTGCTCCTGCTTTATAATATGCATAGTGTATCTCTTCTAAAACTTTCGGATTATTTATTGTCCATTCTTGTGGACATACACCTTGGGGCATACCTTTCTTTTGTAACTCTGTCCCTGTGGCTCCATCAAGAAGTAGCACGCGCCTCTTTAAAATATTTTCTATTTTTTCCCTCGCTTTATTTTTCATAGGACTTTTTTTAACCATATCAAAAATTAAATTTTTTCACTCTTTTTATTTTTAGGTAACCGTTTAATTCCCGAAAGAGCAGTAACCGACTTCTCAGGGATAAGAAAATAAGTATCTGTGATATTTACTCCTAATCGCTCCATTTCAAGAATATGGAATATTTGTTTCTGATTCTCTAACAAAAAATCACCATAACCACAGGAGAAACGTTTATTAATAACATACTTTTTTCTATTAGCTAATATGTTATTTATTTGCAAACGTATCCAATCCAAAGAAGCATCAACCATTTCACTAGCCACGGCATCTAAAACAACAGCGCGCATCAAATCCTCTCCTCGCAAATCTGATTGGATAACTTCAATTATTTTTCTACCAGCAGTTGCTCCCATAAAAAGAACCTCATCGCATCCTTTAAGCAATTTTATTAAATCTCTGCTTTCTAAAAATCCCTCCTGCTCAAGAAAAATTTTTGAACCATTTATCTTTTTTATAGGCACACTCACTCCCAAACCTTTTAAATCTATATAAGACAAAGATAAATTAATATATTCGTCTATCTCTCTTTTTTGATTAGGAAGAATTTTAGTTATCCCATCTTTATAACCCAATCGCCGGTAAATTCTTTCCCGGGGAGGATCTATTTTAATAAAACCTAAAAATAAAAATTCTTTTGATAATCTCATATTTTAGGGAATGTAAAAGAAAAATCGTAATAATTTAAGTATATTATATTTTAAAATATAAGAGAGTGTTTGCAAAGAAAAATTTAGGAAAGGATAATTCTAAATATTGGTAGAAATAATGGTGATATTTACTTCCACCAATCCTTCTTGAAGAGAAGCTATTTGAGAGAAAGCTTCTTTAGTTAAATCTATTACTCTACCCTGTTTTACTAACCAACCGGCAGGTCCACGGTCATTAACTCTAACAACCACTGCTTTACCATTCTTTAAGTTGGTAACCTTTACCAGACTACCAAAAGGCACTCCCCACATTGCACAGGTAAATTTAGTATCGTCAAATATTTCCATATTGGCAGTAGTTTTACGTATGCCTCTATCTTTTCTTGAATACCATGAAGCTATACCATTAACAACAATTTGTGAAGAATCAAAGGATAAATTATATATTTCTTTTACTTCTAAAGGTTTATTGGCAGTGGGGGTAATTGGGATATTAGATAAATTAATCTCTTCATATAAGTTTAAAGAACCTCTTTTAATTATATACTTACTTTTAATCTTATTGCCATAACCTACTCCTGAGATAACAAAAATTATAAATAACCATATAAAGGAAATTCTATATATCTTTATTTTTATATTCTTACACATAGATTTTACCTATTACCATACATATATACCATATAAATTGAAAAAAAACAAATTTCCCTCTTTATTTTTTTATAGCAAATTTTATACCAAATAACCAATTCCACCCGCCGGGTGGAATTAAATAAGAAATTATTAATCTAACAAATATCTTAGTAGGGTAAAGCGAATATAAGCTATATAAAGAAACTAAAGGCGAGCGTTTAATTTGATATACACTATGACGGATTTGTTTACACAAAAGATTTATTATTTTGTTTAGAAAGATTAATTATTAGTTATGCGTCCTATTTGTTATATTCTCACTTGAGGAATATCTTTTAAAGCTTCTTTAATTTTTTCTTCAGGATAAGCGTAATCTTCTAACTTATTGTTTAAATACTGCTCGTAAGCAAATAAATCAAAGAATCCATGTCCACTAAAAGCTATCACTATACATTTTTCTTCTTTAGTTTCTTTACATTTAACTGCCTCATCTATAGCTGCTTTAATACAGTGGGCAGTCTCAGGAGCAGGTAGAATCCCTTCGGTATTAGCAAATAGAACTGCTGCTTCAAACACAGGATTTTGAGAATAAGCTCGTGCCTCAATAATACCTTTGTTTACTAAAAAACAAAGTAAAGGAGCATCTCCATGATATCGCAAACCACCTGCATGAATACCGGGTGGGACAAAAGTATGTCCAAGTGTATACATCTTTAACAAAGGCGTCATTTTAGCGACATCCCCATGATCGTAACGATAAGGACCTTTGGTAAGAGTGGGACAAGCGGTTGGTTCCACAGCAATCATCTGGATACTTTTACCTTCCATTTTATCCTTAACAAAAGGAAAACAGAAGCCGGCAAAGTTACTACCCCCACCCACACAACCTGTAAGGATATCCGGCTCTTCTCCTGCTATCTTTAGCTGTTCTTTTAATTCTAAACCTATAATTGTCTGATGAAGAAGAACATGATTAAGCACGCTACCTAAAGAATACTTTGTATCCTCGTGGGTAGCAGCATCCTCTACTGCTTCAGAAATAGCTATACCCAAACTACCTAAACAATCAGGGTCTTTTTTAAGAATTTCTCTACCAGAATTAGTAATATTGGTAGGAGAAGCATTTACTTTTGCTCCCCAAGTTTCCATAAGTATACGTCTATAAGGCTTTTGATTATAAGAAACCTTTACCATATAAACCGTACATTCTAAACCAAAAAAGGAACAACCAAAAGCTAAAGCACTACCCCATTGACCAGCACCTGTTTCCGTAGCTAATCTCTTAACTCCCTCTTTTTTGTTATAGTAAGCTTGCGCTACCGCTGTGTTAGGTTTATGTGAACCAGGAGGAGAAACGCTTTCATTTTTATAGTAAATTCTTGCCGGTGTACCTAAGGCTTTTTCTAATTTTCGTGCACGATGTAAAGGGGTAGGCCGCCATAGGCGATAAACATCTAAAATTTCATCAGGAATTTCAATCCATCGCTCTTGAGATACCTCTTGTCTAATTAACTCCATAGGGAAAATAGGGAACAAATCTTCAGGTTTTACCATTGAGCCATCGGGTTTTAAAGGTGGAGGTAAAGGTTCGGGTAAATCTGCTTGAATGTTATACCATTTACAAGGTAAATCTCGCTCACTTAAAATAATCTTATTTTCTTCAGACATAAAACCTTCCTTTCTATTCAAAGTAAATTATATCACCCGGCATTATATCATTTTGTTCAACATACTTAACTACTATATTTGCTTTTTGTTTAGCATTAGCCTGCATTGTCCGTACTCCATCAACATCTATCTTAATCACTGCACACTTCTTTCCTTTAGAAGTTCTACCAAAAGCGCCTTCCATAAGTAAACCTGATTTTACCTCTCCTGATAAAACCAATCCTAAACCATTTACTACAAATCTCGTAGAAACTAAAAATTTTGTCTCCATAAAAATATTTTACTCCATCTTAACTTTCTTTAACTTCACACAATCAAAATAATAACTACCTTTACCCGGTAACCGTGGCTCAAATTGAAAACTCATAATGGGATAATCTAAAATCTCATTTTTTAAAGCATTATCGGGTTGCCAGTCCCTGCGTAAAAAAAACTGAGAGAATGGGCAAATAATTTCCTTCCAGCCGACAAAATCATCATCCACTATGAATCTCCACATCTCTCCTCCCCTATCCTTTATATCGAAAGCTACTACGCCCAAACTATTACTACCATACATAAAAAAGCTAAATGCATTATACTTAGACCAATCTATATCAAAAGGCTTAACTAACCACTTATCTGCTCCTTTAACATCTAAATTATATCCTCTGGCTACCCACATATAACCAGAAGGTTTCAAATCGTAATTTAATAACATCGCTTGTTTTCCACATACTTTTAAATCACTAGACGGCATTATAACTACCGAAGAACCACTACTTGCCCCAAAATCCACACTATCCTTATTTAACTCTCCTTCAAAACTATCCAACAATAGTTCATTATTTGTAGATGAACAATTAATAGAAAAAATAAATAAAACTAAAAACAAATATAGATTAAACTTATTCATAAGAATTTTAGCTAACCAATTTATTCAATATGAATTTTTTTGCTTCTTCCCACCCACCATCTAAATATATGGCTCCTATAATCGCCTCTAAAGCCGAGGATAAATTAGTAGGGTTATATCTCCCACCCAATTTTTCTTCCCCCTTACCCAATAGTAAATATTGAGCAATACCAACCTCTTTTGTTTTATCTGCTAAGAATTGTTTATTTACTAATAAAGAGCGCTTTCTTGTCATATCACCTTCGGAAAGATAAGGATAACTACTATACAGGTGATCAGCTATAGCTAAGTTTAAAACACTGTCTCCCAAAAACTCTAACCTTTGGTTATCTCTAACATCAAATTTTAAAGACTCGTAAGCAAAAGTCTTATGAGTAATTGCTTGTAAAAGTAGGGATTTATTATTAAAATAATACCCCAAATTTGACTCTAATGAATTTAATAAATCTGCTTCTACGTCCATTATTTAGCTCTATCTATATTGAGAAAGTTGTTTTATCCTCTTTAGCATATTGGGGTGTGTACTTAAAATTTCTAATAGTTTATCAGCAAAACTTATATTTACTCTCTTCTTACTTATTAACTCTAATTCTTTAGTATCAATCATCCCATCTCTATTCAAATCTAATTGACTTAACTCTTGCAACTCGTTTATTGCCTTACTAGGGTCATTGACGAAGAAAGCCTTTATCCCCTCTACTTCTCTTAACTCTTCTTTATCAGTTCTTACTGAACCATAAACGAGCTTATATAATGCGGAAGCAAGACTATTTGGTTCATTCCCCAACATAACTGAACCTCTATCAGCGAAATACTCTCTAATACGTGATGCATAAAGCACTAAAAGGTTAGTTATAAAATAAAAGATAAAAGCTATTAACCCAAGAAAAACAGTATTTGTTCCTTCACGTTGTCGTCTACTCTGACCAAACCACATAAAATGCCAAGCAATACGATAAAGAACTATAGGTATAACGGAAAGAAGAGTAATAGTAATCACATCTCTATTCTTAAGATGACTTATCTCATGCCCTAAAACTGCTTTTAGTTCACCCTCACTAAGTAAACGCATTAAATTTTGTGTAACACAAACTCTTCCATCAGATATACCTCTACCAAAAGCAAAAGCATTTGGTATATTTATATGTGCGATACCAACTTTTGGTTTAGGTATGCCCGCTCTTTTAGTTAACTCTTCTACGATCTTGTGTAATTGGGGAACTTCTTTCTCATCTACATATCTCACCCGCATTGACCACTCTACAATTTTTGGTCCCACTAAGTATTGAATAAAAATCATAAATAAAGATATAAACAAATAAAAATAAAAATTGACTATACCAACACTTACCCCAATAACAGTTATAATCGTATAGATAATAGCAAACATAATAGTTAACAATAAATACATCCTTAATTTTAGATAAAACATAACTCCCCCCTTTTCTAAATCATATTATTTAATTTTTAAATATATTATATTTTTCCCATTAAGTCAAGAAATTTATGTTATTATGTTAATGCAAGATAAAAAGTCAAGATTTTTGCAAAGTGGTATACACCCAAGGGGTGTAATGGGCTCAGGATAATTACTTCTTGCATTTATCCTTCTAGAGTCGGCATTTTACCATTAATCTACCCTGACATTTCTACTTTACAAATAGCTTACACTTTTATATCCGAGAACACTACCAATCCAACTCGAAATACTATTTGACGAAAGGTTAAAAACCGGATGAGATGTATATTGGGAACAGTAATTAAAACGCTAAAAAAATTGCAATTTATCATAAAAATGGTATCATCTATTTATAAATATGATTAAAGAAGGCGATTTAGTATTACTCTATAGAGATAATCAAAGAAACTACCTTATAAAGATAAATAAGGAGAGATTCCATACCGATAAGGGATTTATAGAGACCCAAGATATTATTGGTAAAAATTTTGGGGACAAAATAACTACTAATCTAAAAGAGGAATTCTACATTCTTAAACCTACTCTTTACGACCTAACTATGAAAGTAAAAAGGCAAACGCAGATAATCTATCCCAAGGATATAGGCATTATATTAATGAAAGCTAATATTTTCTCAGGAGCAAGAATCATTGAGGTTGGCTCAGGTAGTGGTGCTCTTACATCAGCATTAGCAAATTTTGTAAAACCAACCGGTAAAGTTTATAGTTACGAACGGAACAAAATATTTTTTGATAATACGCGTAAGAATTTAGAGAAAAATAATCTCCTTGAATGGGTAGAATTAAAGAATAAAGAAGTAATAGATAGTTTTGATGAAGAAAATGTTGATTTCGTAATGATAGATATTGGCAGCCCCTGGGAATTAATTCCGCCTGCTTATAAATCGCTTAAAGCTGGTTATAGGCTATCTACTATATGCCCAAGTTTTGAACAATTGACTAAAACTGTAGCTAAACTGGAAGAAACAGGATTTACTAATATAGAAGCAATGGAAATATTAACAAGAAGAATACTACTTAGAAAAGGAATAACTCGGCCGGAACAACGCATACCTTCCCATACTGGCTTCTTAATTTTTGCTTCCAAAATTATAAAGTAGGCAACAAATTATCAAAATACATAGAAGCTAAATAAGAACTACGTACGTATGGACCACTAAAAACATTAAGGAACCCCAAAGATAAAGCTACCTCTCTAAAATAATTGAATTTTTCTAAAGAAACGTACTCTTTTACAGGAAAACAATTCTTGGAAGGAGATAGATACTGTCCAATACTTAAAAAATCACACCCACTATCTCGTAAATGACCAATAGTTTGTATAACCTCTTTATCCTTCTCACCAAAACCCAAAATAATTCCCGATTTAACAAATATATCTTTACTTAATTTCTTTACCGTCTCTAAAACTTTAAGAGAGTTTTTATAGTTATAGCTCGGTCGTAAGATTTTATAAAGAGAAGATACAGTTTCAATGTTATGAGAAATCACCTGGGGTTGGGCAGAAACCACCATCCTTATCGCATTTATATTCAGAGAAAAATCAGGGATAAGAGCCTCTACTTTCTCTACGCACTTTACCCTCTTCAATTCTTTAATTACTGAGAAAAACAACTTTGCTCCTTTATCCTCTAAATCATCACGAGAAGGGCTAGTTATAACCACATACCTTAAATTTAATCTTTCTACTGCTTCTTTAACTTTGAGGGCTTCAGTTAAATCTATTGACTTAGGATTACCTTTTTCTACTGCACAGAATTTACAATCCCTTGTGCAAATTCTCCCTAAAATCATAAATGTAGCTACCCCTAAAGAAAAACATTCAGACACGTTAGGACATAAAGCTTCTTCACATATAGTGTGGATATTTAACTCTCTAAGAATTATCTTCATCTTCCTACAACTTGATAGTTCTATACGTTTATTCAACCAAAAGGGTTTAATCATACTTTAACATAATCTCGGTTATATTTATTATTTAAAATATAATCTAAGCATCCTATCTCCTCATTATGCCAAGAGTTTATCTTGCCTTTAATGTTGAAAGTTTTTAAAAAAACTTTTATAAATTTATCTTGCAAATATTCAAAAGATTTAGGTTGGGGCAATAACTTATTTAAAGAGGTAACCTGTTGACATAATTTGTAATAATCCACACCCTTTATTAGATTTTCAATTTCTCTAAAATCTAAATCCATAGGTATACAACCGTGTTGGAAGATAACTCTTCCCGCTCTTCTTTGAGCATTACCACCTATTTTTTTACCACCTATTACGATATCAAGCCGTTCTTTACCTAAAAAACAAAATGGGCTCTTCATTACTCCCAAACAAGAAATATCCTCAAAGAATTTAGCGTCCAACCCTAATTCTTTATAAAAATTTATGAGGAAAGAATTAATTAATCTATAAGATCTCTTCACCTCTATTGGTA
>JAMWDA010000039.1 GCA_023818995.1 Candidatus Omnitrophota bacterium | reverse complement strand
TAGCAAGATCTATGTCTACCAGTTAACTACATCAGAAAGAATTGTTGTCAATATACAAGAGTCTATTACAATTATAGCGAGAGAAATCTGCCAATATTGATGAAGGTAAAGTGAGTCTACCGCCAATTGAGCTTACAATACTACTTTACGAAGGGCTGTAAACTAAAAACGATGTACGTAGATAAGTCCATTGAAAAATAAAAAGAAGAATACAGGCACATGGTATTCAGCTTGCGCCTTTAATTTATTTAAGTAAAGAAGAGTTTAAGTTTTTAAGGGTTTTAAGGTTTAATTTTTTAAAAAGGGCGTGCCGATTTTTTAAAAAAACAGCCAAGAGTTCGTATCGTTACTAAAAAATAGCTCTTAGAATACCCTACAAATGAAGATCTCAAACCAAGGAGAGATAATTATACTCCCTGTTATGAGTCGACCAATATGGTTAATACAGGTGATTCTTTATTCTGAAGATGGAGAAGGGTTAAGGAATACTACAAGGATTTGTCAGAAATGGATGGAAATAATAAGAAAGAATTGAGAGCAGTCTACGAATTAATATATAGATAAAAAAGTAACCTCCTTTTAGGCTGATATTGTACAATATATATCAGCCAAAGCAAAAAAGAAAGGAGATCAAATGCAATATTATCACTTAATCAAGGATATGTCAAAGATGAAATTCAATTTAAGGCTACAAATGGTAACTAAGGCTAAACAAACCTCTATCTCTAATGCCTCTAGATTCTATGGCACGACCAGAAAGACTATAATATAAGGAAGTGGATTGAGCACTATGAGAAAGAAGATTTAGAAGGTTTAAAGGACAGGAAGAGAACCACTAAGAACATACCACATAAGTTAGGCAAGGAAGCTGAGTATAGAATAATTGCTTTAAGACAAAGACATCCTTCTTGGGGTCCTTTGCGTTTATTAAAGCGCTACCATGTAGAAGGGAGCAACAGCTGAATTAAAATAGAGTACTCAAGCAAAACAACCTAATTAAGCCTAAGAAAAAGCGTTGGCGCAAAAGAAAAGACTTATCAGAACTTAAAAAACAGATGAATTTTTTGAAATGAGCCAGATAGATACTAAAGACCTTATAGATATCTATCACTACTGGCCAGTGATGAAAAGACTAAATCTATGTCTACCTATCAACTATACTTTAATTACATTAGAAAGAATAGATACTCAAGATAACAAAGCACCTGTCAAGATTAAGAGAGAGATTTCCCCAAATATATGAAGGGAATACTTAATTTACCACCAATAAGACTTGAAATCTTGCTTAAAGAATGCTATAAAGAAGAAGACAAAAGTGGATACGATGTGTCTATATCAGTCCAACTCCAGTAAATTATACCTTGCAACCTTAAGCAATATGGGATAAAATAAAATTCTTAAAAAATTTAGTAAGGAGGAGGTAGAAGATGAAGCTTTTTATCGATACAGCTAATCTTGATGAGATTAAAAAAGCTAATAGTATGGGTGTATTGGATGGAGTTACCACTAACCCCACTCTAATTGCACAAGAAAAAGTTGAACCTATAGAACATTTAAGGAAGATATGCGAGATTGTAAATGGTCCGGTAAGCGCAGAGGTTACTTCTTTAGATAGTGAGGGTATAGTTAAAGAGGCTAAAGAGTTATCTAAAATAGCACCTAATATTGTTATTAAGGTTCCTTGTACAGTAGAAGGGTTAAAAGCAACAAAGGAGCTTTCCTTATTAGGGATTAAAACTAATCTCACTTTATGTTTTTCTCCTAGTCAAGCTCTTTTGGTAGCTAAGGCAGGAGCTACTTACGTTTCTCCTTTTGTCGGTCGTTTAGATGATATTTCTACGGAGGGGATGAGTTTAGTAAAGGATATAAAGTTGATTTATGCTAATTATAATATTTCTACACAGATAATTGTAGCTTCCATAAGACATCCTATCCATTTCTTAGAGGCAGCAGGGGTGGGAGCGGATATAGCTACTGTTCCTTTTTCTGTTATAGAGAAACTTATGATGCACCCTTTGACGGATATAGGTATAAAAAGATTCCTTGCTGATTGGGATAAGTTAAAAGGATTTTTAACTAAATGAGATTATTTTGTATTTTGATTTTTTTAACTGTATTTTCTTTTAATATTTGTGCTCAGGAGAAAATTACTCCTGTTATTATTGATGGAGATGAGGTAAGTTATCTTAGAAAGGAAGGAAAAGTTATAGCTAAAGGTAATGTGATAATGCGTTACGAAGGCATTACCTTAAAGTGCAATGAGGCTATTTACGAAGTCAATTATAATAGAGCAGAGGTTAAAGGTAATGTTTATATTGAAAGTGAAAAGGGAATAATTATAGCTAACCGTGGTAAATACGATTTTAATAATCATAGTGCAGAACTTGACAATATAAGATTAGAGGCAATTCCTTTTTATGGAGAGGCAGAAATAGGAGAGAGGATTTCTCAAGATGAGTATCGGTTAAATAAAGGTTATATCACCACTTGTGATTTAAAGCACCCCCATTACCGTCTTACCGCTAAAAGAATTTTTGTTTATCCCAATAAAAAAGTAGTGGCAAAGAATATGTTTATAAAGATTGGAAATGTCCCTATATTTTATATCCCTTATTTCTCCCAATCGTTAAAGGATAAATCTTTTCCTTTAGAGTTATCACCAGGTAAAAGTAAAGAGTGGGGCAAGTATACTTTGAGCCGATGGCGTTATTATTTTAACGAGGAGAACAGAGGTAAAATTCATTTGGATTGGTATGAAAAGAGAGGTTTAGGTGAGGGCTTGACTTATAAGTTAGAAGATGAGTCTTTGGGAGAAGCACTTTTAGGTTACTATCGCTTGGAGGATAAATTATACGATTTAGATAAAAGGAACTCTCTTTTTGAGATGTTTCCCGAAAGGAGCTCGTTATCTTCAAAGGATTTAGAAGATGACCGTTACAAAGGGCAAGTTTCTTATCATTGGGCTAATCACCCAAGATTATCGATTGTGGGTGAGTTCAATAAATTTTCCGATGAGTATTTTATGAAAGATTTCTTTTACCGCGAATATGAAGTAGAACCGCACCCTTACAGCTATTTACTTATGAATTATGCTTTTAATCACTCATCTTTATCTTTACTTACGCGTAAACGAATGAATCGTTTCTATACGGAAGCCGAGTATTTACCCCAATTAGAATATAATTTTTATCGCCAAAGCATAGGTAATTCAAACTTTTATCTATTCTCAAAATCAACCCTTGGTAATTTAAATTATAAGTTTAGCCGTTCCACAATAGATTACGATGCGGTAAGAATGCATTCAGAGAATACTTTATCCTATACTAAGAATATAAAATGGTTATACATTAATCCTTACGTTGGTTCTTATACAACTTTTTATTCTAAAAATGTTTTTGGAGAAGGTAATTTATGGTTAATAGCACCCTTAACTGGTATGGATTTGAGCACTAAACTTCACAGAATATTTGATACCAATTTCAATTTTTTTGGTGTTGCTATTGAGCGGATGCGACATCTTATTACTCCTAGATTAAGTTACTCCTACATTCATCCTCCCTCAAGCCAGAATAATTTTCATTTCGATGATATTGACGATATTGGTAGAAGAGAGATTTTGACATTTATTTTGGATAATAAGTTACAGGTTAAAAGTGGCAAAAAAACATGGGATTTTATCTACTTTGCTCCTTCTTGGGATTATATAATTAATAGTGAAGGCAAAGGCAGTTACTTTGATAACATTAAATGCAAACTGGAGATTTATCCTTACCAAGGTTTATCTTTGGTAGCGGATAGTTTTTATAGTATACCTTTAAGAAGATACAAGACTTTCAATGCTGATATAAGGCTCAAAGATAATTCTTCAGAAGATAAATATTATTTTGCCCTAGGCCATAGATACGTGCGACAAGAAAGTAGTCAAGGCACATTATCTTTTGATTATCAGCTTACAAAACGTTTACGTTTACATACCTATTTACGTAATGAGTATAACACTGGCGATTTTAAAGAACAGCAGTATCTTTTGAGAACAGATTTGCACTGTTGGTGGCTTGATACAGGAATTAATATAGATAGCGATAGGAATTATACTTTTTGGGTGATCTTTACCCTCAAAGCCTTCCCTGAAAAGATACATTTTGGCTTTGACCATACTTATAAAGGAGCAAGAAAAAGTTATTAGGAGGTAGATGGTATGGATAATTTTAAAACATTGCACGATAAGATAGAAAATAAACAGGCACGTTTATGTATAGTTGGCTTAGGTTATGTGGGATTACCTTTAGCTATAGCTTTTGCTAAGAAAGGTTATACTGTCTATGGTTTAGATACAGATAGTTGGAGAGTGGATAGGCTTTATAAAGGCGAGCGTTATATAGTAGATGTTGACCCTAAGGAGGTTATATCTTTGATTAAGAAGAAAAAGTTTTTCCCCACAACCCATGAGGGAGCTTTGGGCGATTCTGATATAATAATTATCTGTGTTCCTACACCTTTAAGAAAAGTAAAGATACCTGATATATCCTACATCATAAATTCAAGTAAACGCATAAAAGAACATCTAAAGATTGGGCATTTTGTTATTTTGGAAAGCACATCTTTTCCTACCACTCTTAGAGAGGTAGTTCTACCTATACTAAAAGAGAGTGGTTTAAGAGAAGAGAAAGATTTTTTCTTGTGTTTTTCTCCTGAAAGGGTTAATCCAGGAGATAAAAAGTTTCCTGTTACAAAGATACCTAAGCTTGTAGGAGGGCTTTCTTCTAAATCTAGTAAGTTAGCAAAAGATTTATATTCAAAGATCATAAGCTCTGTACATATTGTTTCTTCTCCCGAGGTAGCTGAGACATCCAAACTTTTAGAGAATACTTTTCGTTTAGTCAATATAGCTTTAGCTAACGAGTTTGCTATGGTATGTAATAAATTGGGGATAAGTATATGGGAGGTAATTGAAGCAGCTAAAACAAAACCGTTCGGATTTATTCCTTTCTATCCCGGACCGGGAATAGGTGGGCATTGTATACCCTGTGACCCCATATACCTTTCCTGGAAAGCAAAGAAATTGGGATTTAAAACAAAGATGATTGATTTAGCTTCTTATATAAATAGGTTTATGCCCAACTATGTGGTAGAAAGAGTAAAAAAATTGTTGGAAGAGAAAAATAAGAGTTTAGAGAACGCAAATATTCTTATTTTAGGAGTAACCTATAAGAAGGATGTCAAAGATTTAAGAGAATCTCCTGCTTTAGAGGTGATTGAAGAGCTAACTAAAGAAAATGCTAATGTTAGTTACTATGATCCTTTAATTCCTTATTTAAAAATTAAGGAGATGAATTTAAAAAGTATTGAGTTAGGGAAGAACAACTTAAAAAATTACGATTGCATTATCCTTGTTACTGACCATTCTAAAGTTGATTATACCTATATAAGGAATAATGCACATCTTATCTTTGATACGAGAAATGTTTACAAGCGAGACTATCCTAATGTAAAGAGGCTTTGATAATTTTAAATGGGAGGCAAAATGAGAGCATTAGTTACAGGAGGAGCGGGTTTTATTGGTTCACATATAGTTGAACGTTTATTAAAAGATGGGAATTACGTAGTAATTTTAGATAATTTTTCTTCGGGCAAAGAAGAGAATTTGTCTCAGGCAGTAGGAGAGAGGGGTAGCTATAAACTTATCAGGGGGGATATAAGGGATTACAATGTATGTTTAGAGGCTTGTAAAGATGTAGAGGTAGTTTTTCATCAAGCAGCTTTACGTAGTGTGCCAAAATCTATGAATAATCCTTACGAGTATAACGAGGTAAATATAAATGGCACATTGAATATGTTAAAAGCTTCTAAAGAAATGGGAGTGAAAAGGTTTGTATTTGCTTCCTCTAGTTCTATATACGGTGATACGAATAAATTCCCTGAAGAGGAGAAAGATTATCCTTTGCTTATCTCTCCCTATGCTTTAACTAAGTTAGCTGGTGAATACTATTGTCGTATCTTTAGTGAGAATTTCGGTTTAGAGACAGTTTCTCTTAGATACTTTAATGTTTATGGACCTCACCAGTCTTTAGATGATGAGTATGCAGTAGTTATACCTAAATTTATAAACTGTATGCTTAAAGATGAACCGCCACCTATTCACGGCACAGGAGAACAATCTCGCGATTTCACTTATATAGATAACGTCGTGGAGGCAAATATATTGTCTAGTAGTGTTGAGGGAATAAGAGGAGAAGTTTTTAATATTGCCAATGGTTTGAATCATTCTATATTAGAATTAGTGGATGTGCTTAATTCAATAATGAATAAAAATATTAAACCTATCTTTACTCCTTCGCGGCCGGGAGATGTTTTTAAAACTCTCGCCGATATATCTAAAGCAAAAAGATTACTTGGTTATTATCCGAAGGTTGATTTTTGGGAAGGATTAAAGAGAACAGTAAATTGGTTTAAATTATCGTTTTATAAGAACCAATGAATATTCTTATCAGTGGAGGGTGTGGTTTTATTGGTTCACACTTATGCAAAAAGTTTATAGAGAGAGGGGATTTTGTTCTTTGCGTAGATAACTTTATTACCGGTTCTCAAGAAAATGTTAGTGAACTTTTAAATTCTCCTAAATTCAAGTTACTCGTTCATGATATCTCTTTACCTCTTTATATAAGAGAGGAGATAAATTGGGTTCTTCACTTCGCTTCTATAGCTTCGCCTAAACATTATTTTGCTTATCCAATAAAGACTTTAAAATCAGGCCTTTTAGGTACACATAACTGTTTAGGTATAGCTCGAGCTAAAGGAGCGAGGTTCTTTTTAGCTTCTACTTCTGAGGTTTACGGTGACCCTTTAGTTCATCCTCAACCTGAGGAGTACTACGGTAATGTTAGTATAACCGGTCCTCGTTCCTGTTACGATGAATCTAAAAGAGCAGCTGAATCTCTCGTCTACGCTTATATGCGTCAACACAATATAAATGTGCGTGTGCTGCGTATATTTAATACCTATGGGCCTAATATGCTTCCTGATGATGGGAGAGTTATTTCCAGTTTTATAGTGAGTGCACTTAAAGAGGAAGATTTAACCGTATACGGAGATGGTTTGCAAACGCGTTCTTTTTGCTATATAGATGACTTAGTTAGAGGAATAATTATGCTTATGGATACAGATTATCAATTACCACTAAATATAGGTAATCCTGAAGAGTATAGAATTATAGATTTAGCCAATAAGATAATTGAATTGACTGGTTCTAAATCGAAAATAAAATTTTTACCTCTACCTCAAGATGACCCTAAGAAAAGAAAACCGGATATTAGAAAAGCAGAAAAAATCTTGGGTTGGAGCCCAATTGTTAAGCTGGAAGAAGGATTGGTAAAAACAATTGAGTATTTCAAAAAGAAACTAAAGTTATAATTGTTTCTCAAGGCAAACCTTTATAAGAATTAATACCAAATCCTAAATCTGAAAGAAAAGATAAGAGAGATTCTCTTTGTAAAAAATGGGGATTCAAAAAGGATGCTAAAAGAGATTGTAGAAAAGTTTAAAAGCGATATATCTATTTTGCTGAAATTGAGATATTCTTAACGTGCTTTTACATAATTAAATTTTTTAAATTGCAATAGAAGAAAATTAAGTTAAAATATTTTTTATTATGAGTGAGATAACACCTAATAGAAATAAGACAGAACGGAGAAAATTTTTAAGGTTAAATGCCTCTGTTTGTGTAGAGTATTCTATAGTAGGTAAAGAAGAAGTAAAATCAGATTTTACCCATGATATTGGTGGTGGGGGTATCTGTCTTATCGTGTATGAGAATATAGATGAGAATACCATTTTGGAGTTATCAATTCACTTACCTGATGATACAAAGCCAATAAAAGCTTTAGGTAGAGTTGTATGGCAGAAAGCTATCCCCTCCACAGTTTTAAGATATGATTTAGGTATTGAGTTTATTGAAATATCTCCTGAAGATAGACAACATATATCTGAATACGTGATTAACCATATTAATAAAAGCTAATCTTAATTTCCTACCCTTTAGCTTGAGTAAATAAGATGTTTTCCTTTTTTCTTTCCTTCGCTTTAGGAATAATATTAGGTTGGGTATATACGATAAAAGTTAGTTTAGCTATAAGTTTGTCTATAATTTCTTTAGTGTTAGTTTATTCTTTTCGGAAAATAAATTATCAAATAGTTTTTAATTTTCTTTTAATAATTTTTTTTATTTCGTTAGGGGCAATTTGGATTTTACCTTATACTTTCTCTAAACCTTATCTTTCTTCGGACAAAAAAAGAGAGTTTATTTTAAAAGTAACTTCTTTTCCTAAGCAACAATCGTTAAGAAAGATTTTTTATGCGCGGATATTGAAGATAGATAATTTACCAGCTAATTTTAATGTTAGAGTTAACGATTATAGTAATAGCGATGTTGAATACCTTAATATTTATCGGGTGTGCGGTAAATTAAAAAATTATAGAGTAAATAACGCTTCTTACTATATTTTATGGTTGAAAAATAACAGTTATAGAGAGAAATTAGGTAGTAATAGGATAGACAAAAACCTGAGTATAATTAATCGCCAACTTCTTAAGTTTTTTAGACAAATATTATTGGATGAAGCTTATCGCTTTATTGCTTCTATATTTTTAGGTAGGAAGGAATTTATAGAAAAAGAGGAGAAAAATTTATTTATGAAAGCGGGAATATCCCATCTACTTGCTATTAGTGGTTTACACATAGGATTAGTTTCAGTTTTTCTATTCTTTATACTGAAGATTATGGGATTAAAATTTAGGGTAAGATTAGTTATTTCAACTTTGTTACTTTTTCTTTATACTTTGATTATTGGTTCGCCACCATCTACTTTAAGAGCAACGATTATGTATTCTACATTTGTTTTAAGTTTTTTATTGAAAAGAAAAATTAATCTAATCAATTCTCTCGGTCTATCAGGATTAATTTCTTTGTTTTTTAATCCCCTTTGGATATTTGATATAGGATTTCAGTTATCTTTTATGTCCGTGTTAGGAATGATTTTAGGTTTTGAGAATTTCAATCTTAATTTACCTCTTAGTAACTTAATTCTCACATATATAAAAAATATAATTCTTTCTACGATATTTGTTACGGTAGCGATTATACCCATTACTTCTTTTTATTTTGGCAGAGTTTATATTTTAAGCATATTCACTAATCTAATTTTAATCCCCTTTTTTACCTTTGTTTTAATAACTACTTTTCTTATCCTTATATTTTCTTTTTCTCCTTTTCTGTTAGAGATTATCGCTGAAGTCGTTGATTTTTCAGTTTTTTTATTTATGAAAATATCAGGATTGATAGGAACATTTAAGTTATCTTTTATATCTTTTTCTATGTCTCCCATAGGTATATTTATATATTATTTAGCTTTAGGGGGAGTAATTTTGAGTAAAAGAGTGTGGGATAGAAGATTATCTAAAGTGAAATTGTAATAACTTTAACCGCCCAATAGTTAAAAATAAATTGTATTGAGAATAAAAGAAGAATACAGGTAGATGGTATCCAGCTTGCGCCTTTAATTTTCTTAAGTAAAGAAGAGTTTAAGTTTTTAAGGATTTTAAGGTTTAATTTTTTAAAAAGGGCGTGCCGATTTTTTAAAAAAACAGCCAAGAGTTCGTATCGTTACTAAAAAATAGCTCTTAGAATACCCTACAAATGAAGATCTCAAACCAAGGATAGATAGTTATACTCCCTGTTATGAGTCGACCAATATTGTTACTACGCGTGATTCTTTATTCTGGTCTTGGAGAAGAGTAAAAGAATATTACGGAGACTTCTTAGATGATATGGAGCAAGATATTATGGTATCACCAGAAAGACTGTAAGAAAATGGATAAAGAGGTATAACTTATATGGCTTATCCGGGCTTAAAGATAGGAAGAGAATACCCAAGACAATTCCTCACAAAATGAACAAAGCCAATGAGGCAAAAATCGTAGAATTAAGAAAAAGACATCCCTCGTGGAGTGCAAAGGCGTCTAAAAGAAAGATACAAAGTAAATGATAGTTATTCTGCTATTCATAGAGTAATGATGCAGAGCCGGCTTATAAAGCCTAAAAAGAAACGTTGGAAAACACGTAAGGATTTATCAGAACTTAAAAAACAGATGAACTTTTTTATAGAGTAGCCAGATAGATACTAAGGACCTTTCGGATATTTACAACTACTGGCCAGTGATGAAAGACTAAATCTACTCCGCTACGAATATACTCTCCGAGAACTCTCTTGTGGTGCCACCTTTTATGCCTGCGCCAATGAGAATAATTCTATCTATGCTTCATTGTTCGCTCGTTATGTAATTGAGTATTTAAAAAGCTACGGTATAAATACGGCAAGAATCATCTGGCAGACTGATAAGGGGAGCGAATTTATAAGTTCATTGAGGAAGAGAATAAACCGGCTCTCTGCTCAACTCTACTTTAATTACATAAGGAAGAATAGATACCGAGATAACAAAGCACCGGTCAAGATTAAGAGAGAGATTTCCCCAAATATATGAGGGAATACTTAATTTACCATCGATAGGACTTAAAACTTTGCTTAAAGAATGCTATAAAGAAGAAGACAAAAGTGGATACGATGTGCCTATATCAGTCCTATATTCTTCTAAATTTTCTTGATTATTTTCTCTTAGAAAATATAATAGAATTTGATGAAGATAAGTGTTGTTTTACCAGCTTACAATGAGGGAAAAAACATAGGTGAGGTTGTAAAAGATATATATACTGCCTTGAATAGGGAAGTGGAGGTGGTTGTTGTTGACGATGGTTCAAAAGATAACACAGCAAAAGTTGCTAAAGAAGCAGGAGCAAAAGTTATAATAAATCCTTACAATATGGGTAATGGTGCGGCCATAAAACGAGGGATACGTTTTGCTAGTTACCCAATAGTTGTATTAATGGATGCTGATGGACAGCATCCTCCTTCACAGATATTAAGGCTTATAGATAAAATGGATGATTTTGATATGGTAATTGGTGAGCGAAAAGGCAAACAGAATTGGTTGAGGTATATAGCTAATAGAGTATACAATCTATTAGGTTCTTACGTTAGCGGAATAAAAATAAAAGATTTAACTTCGGGGTTTAGAGCAGTAAAGAAGGATAAGGCAATGAATTTCTTGTATTTACTTCCTAATACTTTTTCCTATCCTGCTACGTTAACTCTTTCATTTATAAAAGCTGCTTACCCTATAGCTTTTGTCCCTGTAGAAATATCACCTCGTAAGAGAGGTAAGAGCAAAATAAATTTATTTGTTGATGGGATTAGGTTCTTTAGTATAAGTACCATCGGCAATCTCTACATGGGGTTCTTGAGAGCACTTATTTCTGGGCAGGTGTGTATTACGGTTGATATGCTCAAGTGTATTCTTGTAGGGGGGACGTACATACCAGACTACATCAACCAGACTTATCTGATTGATGTTGCGGAGCATGAGGTTACTGGAAAGAACTACATACGCGGGGGAGTGAGATTATCAAACCCTTCCCTAACCTTTGTTGGTAAGGAGAAAGCGCTTAGGTTCGATGTATCTGACGTGAGGTGGAGAAATGTTACTCTATCCGCCACCGGGGCGATCATCTACCAATCGACGGGAAACCCTGTGAATTCACCTCTGATTGC
>JAMWDA010000038.1 GCA_023818995.1 Candidatus Omnitrophota bacterium | reverse complement strand
ATATAATTCTACTAAAGCTAAAATTTATTTTTTATTGTTGTAAGAAAATGAAGAGGTTGGGGAAATTTATTATAATTTTTTTTGTACCGCTTGTGGTTTTTTCTCAAGAAGAAGAAATTTTATCTAATACTGAGGAGAAGAAAGGTGTAGAGGCGTTGTTTATTAGGATCCAGGATAAATTTCAAGAGCTGAAGAAAATTAATCAAATTTTGTGGGAAAAGATAGAAGAGCAGAATAAAGAAATAGAAACTTTGAAAAGGGGAATAATGCCTAGTAGTGAAGAGCTACAAAAGGAAATAGATAGGTTAAGAGAAGAAATAAAAGCAAAGGATATAGAGATAGAGTATTTAAAAAAGAGAAGCCCTAAGAAAGATATTAGTAAGCGAGATAAGAAGAGTGAGGAAATAAAAACATCACCTTCAAATATAGATGTTCTTACCGAGGAGATAAAGAATCAAATGAGAGACAAGTTTGAAGGTTTGAAAAAAGAATTGGAACAAGAAAGAACGAGAAGAGAAACATTGACTAAAAGTTTAGAGAATAGAGAAAATGAGTTTAAAGAATTAAGTTTGAAATTGGGTGTAATGGAAAGTAAATTAAAGGATAAGGAGGAAGAATTAAAGAATTTAGATGAGTTGAATAAGAAGTTTAGTTTAGAAAGAGATAATTTAAAAAAGGAGATAGATGATTTGATTAGTAGGATAAAAGATAAGGATGCGGAAAATAAGAGGTTAGCTTCTAAGATAGAAGTTTTGAGTAAGGATTTAGAGAATAAGAATATAGAGATATCAGCTATTAAGGAGGAAATGAGAGGTAAGATTAAGGAGATAGAAGAGTTAAATAAGAAGTTTGGTTTAGAAAGAGATAATTTAAAAAAGGAGATAGATGCTCTTAATATCAAGATAAGAGAGAGAGAAGATGAGAATAAGAAGTTATCTTTTAAGATAGAGAATCTTAATCAGCAAATAGAGAGTAGAGATAGGCAGATAGCTGATATGAAATTAGCTCTTAGGAGAGAGGAGAAAAACGCAGAAGATAAAATTAATTATCTTAATAAACAGATAGAAAGTTTAAAGACAGAGGCAGAAAAAAATTTTGTCTCTCAACTAAATACTCTTAAAGAAGAGTTAAAAAACAAGGATATAGAGATAGAGAGATTAAGAAACGAAATTAATGTTCAGAGGGAAAATTTACAAAAAGAGATAGCTGAGCTTAATAGGCAGATAGAAGCTAAAGAAATTCAGTTGAAAGAAACCTTGGAAAGGGTAGATAAACTTAATAAAGAAATTGATGAGAAAATGATTGAGATTAGCCGTTTAAATAGAGAGTTAGCTAAAGAGGAAGAGAAAAATCAAATTAAGTCTTTGGAAAGAAAACTGGAAGAAAAAGATAGTGAGATAAGATATTTGAAAGCCACTCTCCAGAGAACTCTGGATTCAATCAAATCCCTCAGTTCCACTATCTACTAATTAGGGAATCCCAATAAAATTGCACAGATAAATTTGTATTTTGAATTAAGTGTAGATAATTTTTCTTTTATTATAGATGTTATCTATCGCATATAAATCTATTGTGTGTTTTTTACTTTTGCGATAATATTTTAATATGGACAAGATAAAACGTATTCTGATTATTTCTACTGATATTAATTTGCGGGATATTTTGCAATTCTGTTTAGATGGGTGGGGTTATGAAGTTTGTGTTTTGAGCTCTTATAACTATGATATAAATTCTATTAAATTAATTTCTCCCGATGTTATTATTATAGATGTGCATTCCGCTAAGCACTCCGACTTAAAAATTTGCAATCTTATAAAAGAGGATTTTTTTACAGCCTTTATACCAGTGATTACTTTAATCAATAAACGACATTTAAGGATGCATCTACTTAATTTAAAGCACGGGATAGATGATTATTTGATAAAGCCCCCTGACCCTTTGGATTTAAGAGTAAGAATTGAGATGGCATTGAGAAGATCACAGTATAGTTTTTATGCTAGTCCCTTAACAGGGTTGCCTGGTGGCAGGGTAATAGAGGAAGTTTTAAAAGAGAGAATTAAAGAAAATAAGGATTTCTCTTTTGGCTATGTAGATATAGATAATTTTAAATATTTTAACGATGTCTACGGATACTTAAAGGGTGACTACGTTATTATGCATACCGCTTATATTTTATACGATACGATAAAAAAGTATGGCAATAGTGATGATTTTATTGGCCATATAGGAGGGGATGATTTTGTATTTATTACTACCCTTGACAAACAAGAAGATATTTGTAAAAATTTAATTTCTTTGTTTGATAGGGTTATTAGTTATCATTATCACCCAATTGATAGAGAAAGAGAATTTATAATTGCTAAAGATAGAACACGCAAATTAAAGAAAATTCCTCTAATGAGTTTGTCCGTAGCTGTGGTGAATAGGGAGAAAAATGCGGGTATAGATACGCCTTTACAGATAAATAGAGCTGTCTCGGAAATAAAGACTTATCTTAAAAGTATAGAAGGAAGTAAATTTATGGTAGAGAGGAGGAATTGCAAAATAAATAATTCTTTTATACCTAATATTTGTAAAAGAGAGCATGTTTTGCAGGATTATAAACCTCTTGGCCAAATTCTTCTTGAAAGGGACATTTTATCTGAAGAACAACTATTAGAAGCGTTAGGAATTCATTGGCGAAGAGGTATTATTTTGGGAGAAGTTCTTAAAGAGTTAGGGTTCGTAAAGGAAGAGAAATTAAAAGAATTATTAGATTTACAGAAAAGGGAAAATTCCATGGTATAGAATTTGGTAAGGAGAGGATTATGGATGAGTACGTAAAACAATTATCTAAGAAAGCAAAGGCAAATAGTTATTTATTCTCTCAACTAAATAGTGAGATAAAAAATAAAGCTTTACTATCTATGGCGGATGTTCTCTGGGAAGAAAAATATTTTATTTTGGGTGAAAATAAGAAAGACGTAGAAAAAGCTAAAGGTATGAAAAAGAGCTTTATAGACCGCTTGAGTTTGGATGAGAAGAGAATCTTTCAGATGTCTTTATCGTTGAAAGAGATAGCTAATTTAAAAGACCCTATAGGAGAAGTTATTTCTGGATGGCGTAGACCAAACGGATTATTTATAAATAAAGTGAGGGTTCCCATAGGAGTAATTTTAATTATTTATGAGGCTAGACCAAACGTTACCAGCGATTGTATAGGATTGTGTTTTAAGTCATCAAATATCTCTATACTGAGAGGAGGTAGTGATTCTATAAACTCTAATCTTGCTATATTTAAAGTGTTAAAGGAAGCGGTTAGAAAATCGGGAATAAATTTTGACCCATTTTTTCTTGTGGAAAAAACTGAGCACGAGGTAGTTGAGATTTTGCTCAAAGAGAAGGATAATATAGACTTGGTTATTCCTCGAGGAGGAGAGGAGTTAATTAAAAAAGTTACAGAAAATTCCCTAATTCCCGTTATAAAACATTACAAAGGTGTTTGCCATATTTTTGTTGATGAATTCGCTTGTTTAAATATGGCTATCAATATTTGTTTAAATGCTAAAGTTCAGAGGCCATCGGTATGTAATGCTGTAGAGACAATCCTCGTTCATAAAAATGTTGCAGACGAGTTTTTACCTAAACTTAAAAAGGAGTTTGATAAATATAACGTTAGGATAAGGGGTGATAATAAAGCTTTACAGATTTTAGAGGGTATAGAATTAGCTAATGAAAGTGATTGGTTTAACGAGTATTTAGATTTAATTGTTTCTCTGCGTGTGGTAGATAGTATTGATGAAGCAATAGCACATATTAATTTATATGGTTCTCATCATACTGACAGTATTATTACTGAAAATATAAATAATGCTACCAAGTTTGTTAATGAAGTTGATTCCGCTTGCTGTTTTGTGAATATTTCTACACGTTTCAGCGATGGTTACGAATTTGGCTTAGGTGCCGAGATAGGTATTTCTACGGATAAACTTCATGCACGTGGGCCAATGGGATTAGAGGAATTAACTACTTATAAGTATGTTGTTTATGGTAGCGGTCAGATAAGGACTTAATTATGAAGTTGGGTATTTTAGGAGGGACATTTAATCCTCCGCATATCGGTCATTTAATTTTGGCGCAGACAGTTTTAGAAAGACTCTCTTTAAATAAAGTTTTTTTTATCCCTACAAATATTCCCCCTCATAAAAATACTACCCTTATAGATAGTAAGCATCGTTTAGAAATGTTGAAGCTTGCTATAGAAGATAACAGGAGTTTTGAAATATTAGATTGTGAGATAAAAAGGGGGGGTGTTTCTTATACCATAGATACAGTAAAAGAGCTTATCAAAAAATATCCTTTTGATAAGCTCTTTCTTATCATAGGTTCGGAATTGGCTAACGAATTTTATACGTGGAAAGGATACAAGGAGATTAAACGTTTGGTTAATATTGTGGTAGCTAAACGAAGTGACTACCCTCTTAAGAAAAAAAATGGATTTATTACTATAGATATAATTCATATAGGGATAACCTCTTCTTTAATAAGAGATTGGATAAAAAAGGGTTACTCAATAAGATATTTCGTCCCTAAGAAGGTTGTGGATTATATAGTAAGAAATAATTTATACTTATAAGTAGCGTAGGTTTTTAAACATATTTTTTAACGAGGAGGAATGAATGATTAAATTTGGCACAGATGGTTGGAGAGCAGTTATAGGAGAGGAGTTTACTTTTCAGAATCTAAGAATCGTTTCTCAAGCGATAGCGGATTATTTAAAGAAAAATAATTTAGCTAACCGCGTAGTTGTGGGATATGACCGTAGATTTCTTTCTGAAGAATTCGCTAAAGATGTAAGTTGTGTTTTTGCCGGTAACGGTGTGAAGGTGGTTTTGTCAGATACATCTATACCTACGCCGGTAGTAAGTTTCCATTCCTTATATAGAGGTTATGGTTTAGGAATTATGATAACCGCTTCTCATAATCCGGCAAAGTTTAACGGTCTTAAGATTAAAACTAACGAGGGAGGAGCAGCTGATAAAACAATTACCGATAGTGTGGAGAGATTGCTTTATAGAAGGAAACCAAAATGGATGGATTTTAATACTGCTATTAAAGAAAGAATTATAAAAATATCTTCTTTAACTAAAGATTATGAAGAATTTCTAAAAAGGTTTGTAGATATTGATAGGATAAAAAAATTGCAGTTGAAGATATTGGTAGATAATATGTATGGTGTAGGAGATAAGTTTATTGAGAGAGTGATATCAAGCAAGAGAATAAAGATAGATTATATTCATAATGAATTTAATCCTTCCTTTGGGGGTATACCTCCTGAACCGATAAGAGAGAATTTATTAGTTCTCTTAGAAAAAGTTAAAAGAGAAGGATACGATTTCGGCGTAGCTTTGGATGGGGATGCTGATAGGTTAGCTTTAATTAATAGGAAAGGTGATTTTATCGATGCCCAGGTGTTATTACCTCTTTTAGCTATACATATGATTAAAAATAGAGGTAGTAGTTTAGGTATCGGTAAGACAGTCGTGGGGAGTAATCTTATAGACGAGGTTGCTATGTCTTTTGGGGTGCCCTGTTATGAAACTCCCGTGGGTTTTAAATATATCTCAAATCTGTTCAAAGAGAAACTCATATCTATTGGGGGCGAGGAAGCAGGAGGTATAGGTTTTAAAGATTATATTCCCGAAAGAGATGGCACAGCTTCTTTAATTATGCTTTTAGAGTTTATGGCTTACGAAGGTAAAGATTTAGAAGGTCTACTAAATGGAATGTGGAGAAAGTATGGACGGTGGTTCTATAAAAGGGTAGCTTTACATACAGCTAATCTAAGGAAGCATTCCCATTTTTCTTTGCCTAAGGATTTATTAGGGAGAAGAATAGAAAGAGTAGATAGAAAAGATGGTATAAAGCTTATTACTAAAGACAGTTGGCTTATGTTAAGAAAGTCAGGAACAGAACCAATTGTGCGTATATATGCGGAATCACGTTCTTTGAAAGAGACTTTGGAATTGATAGAATTAGGCAAGAAGTTATTTAAAAAGAGTTGAGTTGATAATGTTATGTTTTATAGATTTCTCCAGAAAAGTGTATATATTATTTTTAAGATCCTCTTTAAAATGGAGGTAAAAAACAAAAGAGAAATACCGCTTAATAGCGCATTTATTCTTGCTTCTAACCACTATAGTAATTTAGATCCAATAGTTTTAGGAGTTAGTGTTCCTTGCAAACTATATTTTTTAGCTAAGGAGGAGTTGTTTAAAAATAAAATTTTTGCTATTTTTTTAAGATTCTTTGGGGCGGTACCGTTGAAGAGAAAAAGAATAGATGTTTTAGCAGTTAAGAAAGCCATTTCCCTTTTAAAAGATAATAAACCAGTGGTAATCTTTCCCCAAGGGAGAAGAAGTAAAGATTTAAACGATATTCAGCCAGGAGTAGGGTACTTATTCAAGAAAACATCTGTTCCTATTGTGGTAGCACTTATTTTAGGCACAGATAAAGTTTTACCTCGGGGGGGAAAATTTTTAAAGTTAAATAAGATAAAGGTAATTTTTAAAAGATTGGAAAATATTGGGAATAATCTTACCGCTGAGGAAATTTCTGAGTTCGTTTGGGATAAGATTAAAGATATGGCAGTTTATCATTGACAAAATAATTAAATTAAGAGATAATCTTAAAAAATTAATGATAGGAGGGGATTATTGTGGATAATTTATCAGGAGATTTAAAAGAAGCTTATTTTTCTTCGATAAAGGAACTAAAAGAAGGAGATGTTGTAAAAGGTAAGATTATATGTGTAGATTCTCAAGGAGTAGTTGTAGATGTTGGGTATAAATCCGAGGGGATTATTCCCAAGGAGGAATTTGAGGGTATATTGGATTTAGATAAGTTAAGTGAAATTGATGTTTACGTAGATAATGTGGAGGATGAGGAAGGCAAAATAGTTCTCTCCTTTGCAAAAGCAAGGGAAGCTATAGGTTGGTATAAGATATCTACAGAGTATAAAGAAGGAGATCTAGTTGAAGGAATAATTACCAAAAAAGTAAAGGGCGGCTATATGGTATCGGTTTTTGGGGTAGAAGGATTTTTGCCCCAAAGTTTATCTTTCTTTAGGGGGAGCGAAAGTGAGATTATTGGAAATAAATTCTATTTTCAGATAGTTAAGATGAATAAGCTAAAACAGAATTTTATTGTTTCTAGAAAAGATGCTGTAAGACAAGAGAGAGAATTGATGAAACAGAAAATATGGGAGGAAATCAAACCGGGAGAAATACGCAAAGGAAGAGTTAAAAATATAACTAACTTTGGGGTATTTATAGATTTGGGAGGTGTTGATGGTTTGCTTCATATTGCCGATATGAGTTGGAAGAAAATATCTCATCCTTCGGAAATGGTAGCAGTGGGTGACGAAATAGAAGTTATGGTTTTAAGTGCTGATAAAGAAAAAGGAAAGATATCATTAGGATTAAAGCAAACTATAGCTGACCCGTGGGAAGAGATTGAAAAAAAATACCCTGTTGGTTCGATTATCAAAGGTAGTATTGTAAATATTCAAAATTACGGATTATTTGTGGAGTTAGAAAAAGGGATAGAAGGACTTGTGCACATTAGCGAAATATCGTGGAGTAGAAAATATATTAACTTAAACGAATCTTTTGCTATAGGGGATATAGTTGAGGCAAAAGTAATAGGCGTAGATGCGGCAGAAAAGAGGATTTCTTTAAGTATCAAACAGATTGAAAAGGACCCTTGGGAGGATATTGAAAGTTTAGTAAACATAGATTCGGTAGTTAAAGGTAAAGTTATAGGATTTGGAGAGAATTGTGCTTATATAGAATTGGACAATGGACTGGAAGGAATTATTTATAATGAAGATTTATCTTGGACAAAAAGAGTTACTAGAGCGCAAGAGATTTTAAAAAGAACGCATTCTTACGAGTTTAAAGTTTTAGGGTTAGATAGGAGTAATCGCAGAGTTATTTTGGGGAGGAAACAACTTACTCCTGACCCTTGGCCACAGATTATTGAGCGGTATCCTAAAGGTAAGGTATTAGAAGGGGAGGTAGTTAAGGTTACTAATTTTGGGGTATTTGTAAAGTTGGAAGAGGAATTAGAAGGGTTAGTTTTTTCTGGAGAAATAGATAAAGAGAAAATGGAATCATTAAAGCCCAAAGACAAATTGAAAGTCAAGATAATTAAGATAGACCCTGACTCAGCGAAAGTAGGCCTCTCTACAAAGATAGATGAAGAGACTAATTGATGAGCATATTAGGGTTATTACTGAAAACTGTATAGAATGTATTTCCTTAGAGGAACTTAAGTATAAGTTAGAAACCTCCCTTAAAGAAAATAACCCTTTAAGAGTAAAGGCTGGATTTGACCCTACGGCAAGAGATATTCATCTTGGGCATACGGTTTTATTAAGAAAGTTAAGGAAGATTCAAGATATAGGGCATAACGTTTATTTTATAATTGGAGACTTTACCGCTCAGATAGGTGATCCTTCGGGTAGAAGTGAATTGCGGCCAATCCTTACTAAAGAGGAGATAGAAAGTAATGCTAAGACCTATACAGAACAGGCATTTAAGATTTTAGATAGAGAACGAACAAAGATAATTTTTAATAGTGAGTGGTATAAGAGTATGTTGGCTTCTCAGCTGCTATCTTTACTTTCCCATTATACTGTAGCGAGAATGTTAGAAAGGGATGATTTCTCTCAAAGATTAAAGAATAATAAACCTTTAAGTATTCAAGAGTTTATATACCCTTTGATTCAAGGTTACGATTCGGTGATGATGAATGCCGATATTGAATTTGGAGGCACAGACCAAAAATTCAATCTTATCGTGGGTAGACACTTACAGGAAAGTTTTCATCAATCTCCTCAGGTAGTTATTACTATGCCTTTACTTACAGGTTTAGATGGAACAAATAAGATGTCTAAATCTTTGGGTAACTATGTAGGCATAACAGAAAATTCTAAGGATATGTTTGGTAAAATTATGAGTTTACCCGATGAGCTTATGTGGGAGTATTTTAAACTACTTACAGATTTAGATGTAGAGGAAGTTAAAAAAAATCATCCCAAGGAAGCAAAATTGCTTTTAGCAGAAAGTATTGTGAGTTTTTATTACTCTCAAGATGTAGCGCGTAAAGAGAAAGAAGAATTTGAAAAAGTTTTCTCTAAGAAGCAGATACCTCAAAGTATACCTACGTATGTTTCTAATGATAAAGAGGTAGATATTATAGAATTGCTTTATAAGATGAAACTTATACCGAGCAAGAACGATGGTCGCCGCCTGCTTAAACAGAAGGGAATTTCCTGTGACGATGTTCCTTTGACTTCTCCTCTCTTTGATATTCCTCCTGAAGGAGCGATATTAAAGATAGGTAAACGAAGATTTTTAAAATTAATTTTTAACTCGGACAATTTATGTTAGAGGAGAGAATTTACCAAGATTATATCAAAGCATTGAAATTAAGAGATAAGCACAAGATAGATTTTTTAAGTTTCATTAGAGCAGAAATAAAAAAGTTAGCTATCGATTCTAAAAAAGATAGATTATCCGATGAAGAAGTTTTAGGGGTTCTTAAAAAACAGAGAAAACGCCTTCAAGAGGCAAAGGATTCAATTTCCTCTTCTAATAGAGAGGATAAGATAGAAGAGTTAGATAAGGATATTGCTATTTTAGAGGAGTATTTACCCAAAGAGTTATCAATTGAGGAATTAGAAAAAATTATAGAAGAAGTAATTTTAGAGGTTAATGCCTTAACTATTAAAGATATGGGGAAAGTAATGAAGGAAGTAATGGCTAAAGTGGGTATAAAAGCAGATGCCAAAAAGGTGAGCGAGCTTGTCCGCACGAAACTTATTAATCGCTAAATTACCTACCTTTTTAAAAGTTAATCCTTATTTTTATAGATTATACTATATTTTATGAAGAAAGATTGTGTTTTAGTAGTGGGGGGAGGGGCTTGTGGTATTGTATCAGCAATAAGCTCGGCAAGACAGGGTAGAAAAGTTATACTTTGCGAAAGGAAACCTGTTTTTGGGAAAAAGATTCTCATTTCTGGAGGTGGCCGATGCAATATTTTAAATGAGGATCTTAGAGAGAGTTACTATAATAGAGAAGCTCAAAGCTTGGTAAAATCAATTTTTTCCCAGTTTGGCAAAAAAGACATATTAGAGTTTTTCAAGGAATTAGGCCTGGTAACTTATTCGCAAGGTAACAGGATATTCCCTGTAACTAATCAAGCATCTTCGGTAGTAAAAGTTTTAGAGAATGAACTTAAAAGATTAAAGGTTAACGTAGAAGTTAACTTTGAAGTTAAAAAAATAAATTTCTCTAAGGATAGATTTATTATTCTTTCTAAAGATGACAGGTGTTTAGAGAGCAACAAAGTAATAATTGCTACAGGAGGTAAATGCTATCCTGCCTTAGGTAGTGATGGTAGTGGTTATAATTTAGCAGAAAGTTTTGGCCATACTATTTTAGAACCATTCCCTACAGGGGTTCCTTTAGTAATTAAAGATAAATTTTGTCATTTACTCTCGGGTCAGAAAATATTTGCTAAGGTAAAATTATTGATTAATAATGAGATTATAGATGAAACTGAAGGGGAGATATTATTTACTAATTATGGAATTTCTGGGACAGCTATTTTGGATGTAAGCGGAAGTGTTTCTTACTATATTAATATAAAGAAAATAGATAATATATTTTTATCTATAGATATGGTGCCCTTTTGGGATAAAGATAGTTTAATAAAAGAGATAAATAGGAGGTTGAATAGAGGCATACCCAACGAAGAGGTAATTGTTGGTATATTACCTAATAAATTTTCTAACGCACTTAGAGATTATTTTGGTGATATTGCTATCTTTGTAGATATTTTGAAAAATAAACGTTTTAGGGTGAAAGGGACGCGTGGTTGGAATGAAGCAGAATTTACCGGAGGAGGGGTAAACATCGATGAGGTAAAAGAAAGCACATTGGAATCAAAGTTAAAGCGAGGTTTATACTTTGCCGGTGAGGTTTTAAATGTTTGTGGTAAGAGAGGTGGATATAATTTAGCTTGGGCATGGGCTTCGGGATTTGTTGCTGGTTTAACCCTATAGTGTTATGCAGAGAATAATTTTAGCTTCTTCTTCGCAGGCAAGAAAAAAATTATTAGAGCAGATTGGTTTAAAATTCGAAGTAATTATTCCCTCCGTTAAAGAGTTTAGGGTAACAAAAGCAAACTATAAAAGTTTAGTTATAAGAAATGCTCTTTTAAAAGCAGAAAATATAACTAAACGATTAAAGAGAGGGATTGTTATCTCTGCTGATACCGTAGTAGTAGCAGGTAAAACGATAATAGGCAAACCTAAGGATATAAAAGATGCCTTTAGAATCTTGAGAATTCTTTCTAAAGAACCTCACTGGGTGTATACGGGTTTGGTCGTTACGAATATAGAAAGAAAGATAAAATTCTTTGATTATGATAAAACAAAAGTTTGGATGTGTCCTTTAAGCGATGATTATATAAGAGCTTATTTACGTAGAGCTAAACCATTAGATAAAGCAGGTAGTTTTGATATTCAGGGATTAGGAGGTATTTTTATTGACCGAATAGAGGGTTGTTTCTATAATGTAGTGGGGTTACCTTTAGCTAAGTTGGTCAAATTGTTAAATAGAGTTGGTATTGATATTTTTAATATAAATAAATAACTGTAATCGCAATATAATAATTTCATATTCTGGCAAAGTAGAAATTT
>JAMWDA010000037.1:10198-11879 GCA_023818995.1 Candidatus Omnitrophota bacterium | reverse complement strand
TTCTTCCCCGGAAAAGAAAAATTACTCTATCGCACACCTCTTCTACTTCGTACATATTATGAGATGTCCATAAAACACCGCACTTATTCTTTCTAACAAAATTTTTTATAACACTTCTAATCTCTTTTGCTCTTGAAGGATCCAAAGAAGCTGTGGGTTCATCTAAAAGAAGAAGTTTAGGAGAATTCAACATAGCTTTAGCCAAACCTAACCTCGTCTGTTCTCCCGAAGATAGCAAACCTGTTTTAGTATTACGATACTTCTCTAAGTCAAATTGTCTAAGTAGGGTGTCTATCACTTCTAATTTATTTCTAATACCATAAACAATAGAGAAAATATAAAGATTTTGAAAAACCGTTAGATTACCGGGTAAAGGAGCATAATCGGCAAAAAAATTCATTCGTTGCAGGATCTCTTCTCTATTATTATGCATACTCAAACCATCTACCCAAAATTCTCCTCTATTAGGTTCAAGTAATCCTAAGAGTATATTTATCGTCGTGCTTTTACCTGCGCCATTAGGTCCTAATAGCCCTAAAATCTCATCGGAAGATACAGTAAAACTTATAGCATCTAAAGCTAATATGTTATTAAATCTTTTAGATATATCTTTTACTGACAAGATTTTCTTTAACATCTCAGATTAAAATATGTTTCTTATGTTAGTAAAAGGAGAGTTTAAAATTCAGGTATCTTATCTTCTCCTATATCCCTTATGAGAAGTAAGATTGCTGATTGAGGGATAACCACATATCTTTTCTTTTCATACTCTATATCCACACCCTGATCACGTAAGAAAATACAATAGTCTCCCTCTTTAGCTTGTAAAGGAAAATATTTATCTTTGGAAGCTTTTAGCCAAGGTTCTTGGTCTAAAATAGTGGGGTCAGGAACAGGATACCCTGGACCTGTTTTTATTACCCTACCCATATTAACTTTTTCTTTTTCTTTTACTCCCTGAGGAAGATAAAGACCTGTATCAGTACGTTCTTCATCTTCGGTAGGTTCAACCAATATTCTATCTCCCACAAGGATAATTTCTTTCATCTTACCTATCAATCAAAAATAACAGTTTTGTTATGGTAAACGAGAATTTTTCTCTCCAAATGGAAACGCACAGCCCTACTCAAAACTACCTTCTCTAAATCTTCCCCTTCTCTTATTAAATCTTCTAACGAGTTCCTATGGCTTATCCTCACTATATCCTGCTCAATAATAGGGCCAGCATCTAACTCCTCAGTTACGTAATGACTTGTTGCCCCAATAATTTTAACCCCTTTACGATAAGCTTGATGATAAGGTTTACTCCCTACGAATGCAGGCAAAAAAGAATGGTGAATATTTATAATCCGATTGGGGAAAACATTAACAAACTGAGGAGAGAGAATCTGAGTATATCTTGCCAATACTATTAAGTCTATATCCTCATCCTTCATAAGAGAAATCTGCTCCCTCTCCTGCTCAATCTTTGTTTCCTTAGTAACAGGGAAGTAGAAATATCTAATATTAAAACTATCAGCTATCTCTTTAGCTACAAGATGATTGCTTACAATTAGAGGTATCTGGCAATTAAACTGTTTAGCTCTATGTCTCAAAAGCAAATCGTAAAGGCAGTGAAGTCGTTTAGAAACAAAAATAGCTACTCTTTGTATCTTATCTGTAAAATATAACTTCCACTCCA
>JAMWDA010000037.1:0-10188 GCA_023818995.1 Candidatus Omnitrophota bacterium | reverse complement strand
ATATTAAACTCTTCAGCTATAGGAGAAAAAAATTTTGCAATATTATCTTTATCTATCTTAAAATCTTTCAATGCCCACTCTATACGCATAAAAAAAGTATTAGTTTGACTATCTATATGTTGGTCGGCATGCTCTATATTACCACCGTTTTCGTAAATAAAATTTGTTACTTTGGCAATAATACCTTTCCTATCAGGACAAGAAATCAATAGTATTGCATTATCCATCGTTTAGTTATTATATTCTTGTTTATGTAAAATTCAAATTATATTTTATTTCAATTGGTATGCATCCTTAATAAGTTTAGACTGAATAAGAAAAGCCTCTTTGGCAGATTTTGTTTTCATAAGAGCTATCTCTTGAGATAATATTCGCACCAAATAGAATGTAAACATCTCTTTATCCTGAGAAGCTTTTTTAAAAAGGAGGTGGTCTCTATTCATATAAACCATATTCCCTTCAGAGAAACTTTCCGGTCCATCTTCTCCAAAATGGTCTATAGCACAACTTATACCCTTTTCCCCTAATCTCATTCTCCTTACCACGGCAGTGGTAGATAACCTTCGCACTTGGGGATACTTTTTCCTTATCTTCCCTTTCTCTTTCTTTTCCCTACCACTATCTTTTATATCTTCGCTGGATTTTGCCTTATTAGAAACAGTAGCTAATTGTCCACCAATTGAATTTTCCAAATCTTCTCCTAAAGGGAGTAATCCTTCAGGACAGATATTGGGGTTCAAAATCAAAACTTTTTTTATCTTATCTAAAACCTCATCTAAGACACGCTTAGCCCTTCTTGATTCTTTAAACTCAAAAAAATCCTTTATAACATCTTTTACTCTCACTATAACTTTGTTCATAACATTCATAAATTCTTTATACTGCTCGTTATCTTTTATAATATCTGTGCGGTCGGTAGTTAAAACTAAAAAGTCTGCGTTAACTTCTCCCTGAATACGAGAGATATCTTTAACTAAAGCATCTAAACCAAACATTTCCCGTTTAACTAAAACTCCTTTGACTCTTATCTCTATCCCTGCCTTTCTTATATCTGCCAGAGCAGAAGAAACTATCACTATCTCTCCGTAAACGATACCGAAATTAGTGCTTTCTAAAAATGGTATCTTATGGCCTAAGCTAATTCTCGGCGTGATCATCTTTTGATTAAGATAAACAGAGAAGTTCTCGGAACGCAAAGGTAAAGTTTCCCTTAAACGTTCTTCTACCCGACTAATCTCAAATGTTTTCTTTAACTTCCGCAGAATTATAGTTGTGCCATCGTAACTTCTATGTTGAGTTGATAAAATTTCTAAAGGCAATTCCCAATCGTAGCTCTCATCCCATCTCTCCTTATCAAATATCACTCTTGCGCAGAAATCGCCCTTACGGCTAATTACTTCAAAATAGGAAGCACAGGATAAAACAGCAAACTTCCCTATACCAAATTCACCAATACGTTCACGATTAAACTTTGGGCTCTTCCTATTGATTCGTTTAAATGGTGAACCAATATTAAAGAACTGCTCTAAACCCTTCCTATCCATACCCTCTCCATCATCGCAGATAACTATCTCGTCCTTTTTAATAATTATATCAACTCTTGTAGCGTCTGCATCGTAACTGTTAGCAACTAATTCTCTAATTAACTCTATACTCTCCGAGTATAACCTCTCGCCAATAGATACGATATGGGACTTATCCACAGTTACGGAGATAGTATCCTTTAATTTATCCATATATTACTCCCATTCAATAGTTGCTGGCGGTTTTGAACTTATATCAAAAACTACTCTATTTATTCCTTTTACCTCGTTAGTCAGTTTATTGGAAATTTCCTCAAGAGTATCAGAGGGAAGTTTAACCCAATCAGCGGTCATACCATCTAAACTTTCCACCACCCTTACTACTATAACATATTCGTAGGTTCTCTTGTCACCCATTACCCCCACACTCTTCAAAGGCAAAAGAATACAGAAAGATTGCCATACCTTATAATAGAAACCTCTCTCTTTCATAATTCTCTCTAAAATAGAATCTGCTTCCCTCAATATCTTCAATCTCTCCTTAGTTATTTCTCCAATAACTCTCACAGCTAAACCAGGCCCAGGGAAAGGTTGACGTAAAATTATCTCTTGCGGTAAAGCCAAAATTTTAGCAATCTCTCTTACCTCGTCTTTAAAAAGCTCACGAAATGGTTCAATAAGTTTTAAATTCATCCTCGCCGGTAAACCCGCTACATTATGATGAGATTTTATTCTCGCTGTAGGACCTCCAAATAAAGGGACAGACTCTATAACATCGGGATAAAGCGTTCCTTGAGCTAAATACTCCACATTTTTAATCTTATCTGCTTCTTCTTCAAAAATTCTTATAAACTCGTGCCCAATTATCTTTCTTTTTTCCTCGGGGTCAACTACTCCTTTAAGCTTTGATAAGAAATTTCTTTTAGCGTCTACCGAGATTAAATCTATCTTCAAATGTTCTTTAAAAACCTTCTCTAAATTCTTAGCCTCACCTTTTCTTAAAAGCCCATTATCTACAAATATACATTTCAATCTTTTACCTACCGCTCTATTAACTAAAACAGCAACCGTTGAAGAGTCGACTCCGCCACTTAACCCACAAATAATATTCTTATGCTTAACTTTCCTCTTTATATCTTCTATCTTTTCTTCCACAAAATCCTTTAGCTGCCAGGAAGCAAAACATCCACATATACGAAATAAAAAATTAGAAATTATCTGTAACCCCTGCTGAGTATGAACTACCTCTGGATGAAACTGCACACCGTATAAATTTAACGTAGGATTACCTATAGCAGCAAATACAGTGTTATCTGTATGTGCTAAGGAAATGAAACCATGCGGTAATCTAACCACGCTATCACCGTGACTCATCCAAGAGATAATTTTAGAGGGTAAAGAAAAAAATATATTAGAATGGTTATCTATATACATTAAAGCTTTTCCATACTCTCTTTTAGCGGTTCTTCTAACTTGGCCACCTAAGGTCTTAACCATAACCTGCATACCATAACAGATTCCTAAAATAGGTATCCCTAAATTTACCAACTCTCTATTCAAAATAGGAGCTTTCTCTTCGTAAACACTGTGAGGACCGCCAGAAAGAATTATACCTTTGGGAACTATCTCTTTAACTTTATCTATAGAGATATTAAAAGGATAAATAACACTAAAAACTTTAAGTTCCCTTACTCTTCTAGCGATAAGTTGTGTATACTGAGAGCCGTAATCAAGAATAAGAATAGTATCCTTCATCATATCCTTAAATTAGTTTAAAATCAAAGATTATACTAATATAACTATTTTCCCATCCCTACCCTCTGCACTACTTGGAATATTTTACCTTCCGTCTGAATAGAGGGAGCTATAATTATCTCCACGAAATGCATCTCTTTTATATTCTTTGCTCCTAAAGAACCCATACTTGTTGCTAATGCACCCATTAAATTTTGGGAGCCATCATCAACTTGTGCAGGACCAAAAATTATCTGTTCTAATGTTCCTGCTATACCTACTTTTATTCTTGTTCCACGAGGAAGATTTGTATGAGAAGTTGCCATACCCCAGTGATATCCTTTACCAGGAGCTTCTTTAGCTTTCGCTAAACTAGAACCTAACATAACAGCATCAGCACCACAAGCAAAAGCTTTACAAACATCTCCCCCTGTACTCATACCGCCATCGGTAATTATTGGTATGTACTTACCTGTCTTCTGATAGTAAAAATCTCTTGCTGCCGCGCAATCAATAGTAGCAGTTACCTGGGGAACACCTATACCTAAAACTCCTCGTGTAGTGCAAGCTGCTCCCGGCCCAACTCCCACCAAGAGAGCAGAACAACCAGTCTCAAGAAGCTCCAAAGTTGCTTGATAAGTAACACAGTTACCAATAACTACAGGGATTTTTCTTTCTTTACAAAACTTATATAAATCAAGAGGGGTATACTTATTAGAAATATGGCGAGGAGTAGTAACTGTTGCCTGAACTACGAAACAATCGCCACCTGCTTCTTCAACTATGGGAGCAAATCTATTAGAATTCTGAGGGATACAACTAGTAGCAGCATAGCCACCCTGTTTTTTTATCTCCTCTACTCTTTGAGAAATCAACTTCTCTTTTATAGGTTTAGAGTATATCTTCTGAATAAGTGAGGTTACCTCCTCAGGGGAAGCTTTAACGATTTCTTCCAATACCTCTTGGGGATTTTCGTAACGTGTCTGCACGCCATCTAAATTCAAAACCGCTATCCCTCCTAACCGAGACATTTCTATAGCAAACTTAACATCTACCACTCCATCCATAGCAGCAGCTAATATAGGGACATCAAATCTTCTCCCAGCAAAAATCCAAGAAGTGTCCACCTCTTCGGGATTTATGGTTACCCTTCCAGGTACTAAAGCTATCTCATCAAAACCGTAACAACGCCTCGCTCTTTTACCAATTCCAATCCATTCACCCATCTCTACCTCCTCCTATATTAATTCAAAGATTTTAAAAATTCTTCTAAATAATTGTCATTAGCTAACAATGGTAATTGGTAATCAATAGTCTCATTCCTAACCAAATATTTAGCTAAAAGTTGGGCTTGCTTTTCTACGTTATCTGTATTAAAGGCGAAAAAATATTCTTTTTCAATATAAGGGTTATTCACATCACCCAATAGATAAACACCTGGGTAGTCAGTAAAAAAGAACTTATCGGTTACCAGCTCGATCTCTAAGTAATCCCTATTGGGGAGAAAACTACTATCCACAAATACTAATTGCGAAGAAAAAACCTTGGGAAGAGAAATTCTTGTCGCTTTCACTGTTGCCTCACCAATAACTTCTTCAATTGTGGAGTTGAGATAAATATCTATTTTTCTTTCTAATAATTTGTTAAGAATACTATCCTTATATTGGGATAAGAAACCCAAATTTTTAGCTACAAATTTTATATCTTTCTTTAAATAAGAAAGATAGAAAGCTAACTTTACCCCTAAGATTGTAGAACAGTAAATCAATATATCGTTAAATAATTTCAAGTAATCTCTTATTACAATAGGATCTACCTCAGATAAATAAAAAAAACCCTCTCTAAAATCACCCTTTATAGACAAATCTTTTGATTTAACTCCACTACATATAACCAAAGTATCAAAATCTATAGATTCTCCTTCTTTTAAGTATATCCTCCTCTTATTAAAATTTATTCTTTCTACTTTTGCTCTCAAAAAATCAAAATTTAATGTTTGGGCAAATTCTTTTAATTTAAAGATATCCATCTTAACTAACCCTGCCCACCATTTAAATAAATCCCTTCTTCTAAAATAATAATCTCCTCTCTCTATCAGTCTAATTTTTACTTCTTTATCCACACTACGCAACTGTTTAATTAAATTTATTCCTCCCTCTCCTCCCCCAATAATACATATCTCTTTCATTTTTTATTGTAATTTAGCTGCTTTTATAAGGTTATAAAAGAGAAAAAACACAGTCAAAGGACCAACACCACCAGGCGTAGGAGTAATAAAAGATGCTCGTTTAAAAGCCTCTTTGAACTCAACATCTCCCTGTAATTTGTTATCTTTAATGCTTATGCCAACATCTATAACGATTGCCCCATTTTTAATCCACTCACCTTTTATGAGGCAGGGTTTTCCTACGGCAGATATCAAAATATCAGCTTCTTTAACATAAAAAGGCAATCTATTTTCCTTAAATGTCCCAATCTGAGCAATAGTTACGGTAGCAAGTTTATCAGCTAAGAGAATACTTAACGGCTTCCCCACGATAGGAGAGAAACCTACGATTAACACATCTTTACCGTAAATATTAACTTTTGTTCTCTTAATCAATTCCATAACACTTAAAACTGTAGGTGGTAAAAAATAATTTTCTCTATAGAATATTTCTCCTAAATTTTCAGGAGTTATCCCTTCTATATCCTTTTCTCGACTAATACTTTTTACTATAGCCAACTCATTCCATTCCCGAGGTAGAGGACGATGGATAATTATTCCATTTATCTTTTTATCTCTGTTTATTTCCTCTATGGTGCGTACGAACCTATGTAAAGAAATTGATCTTTTAAACTCTATGAGATGATAATTAACATCAAGTAACTCAGCCCATCGCTTTTGAGAAATTATATAAGCATCCCTCCCCGAATTAGAACCCACACATAAAGAAGCTATCCCCAAATTTTTAATACTCTTTCGCTCTTCTATAAGAGACTTTTTCAAATCTTCAACTATTGGTCCTGCTTCTAATAATTTTGCCATCTTTTAAACTTATTTAAATATAACTTTAAACGATCTATCTTCTTACTCTCCCTAATGCCAAACATAATTTTATTTGCTTCTAAATTTTTTATTGAAGAAAAAAGCGATACTTTCACCATCTCCAAACCGATATAAAAGTCACTAATAATACTTTTCTTTATGTAAGGTAAACTTATCTTAGTTATATCTAATACTTCAACACAACTGCACCCTAAATCGTAAGTCAAATTTACTAAATTCTCAAGGTGTATTTTACGTTTAAGAGAATCTTTTTCTTTTAATACTTGGTTGAAAAATTCTCCATCCCAATCAATATAGGGGAATACTTTTGCTCTTATCTTCTCTAATCTTTTCTTTACCTTAACTAAAATAGGTTTATTCTTATCAAAACTAAAATTTATTGCCATAACCATCAGAGAAACACCCAAACAGAAAACCAATGCAGAAGCACTACCTCCCCCGGGAGAAGGTGAATCTTTAGATAAATCTTTGAGAAATTGTTTAAACTTATCTCTATACTTCATCTTAAAAATATCTATATAACTCCACCTCTTTAAAATTCTCTTTTCTCATCCACATAGAATGCTCCTTTTATAAGTTCGTATAAACAATAATTGCCAGCATCAGTTATACTTAAAGTATCAAAACGATAACTCTTATTAGGAGACATCTGGTAATAAACTTTTGCTGTTAACTCTATTTTACTCTGCTTCTTCCTATCTATAGTTTCTAAAGGGGATATTAATCCCCTCTTTCCTCTAGCTCTAACCTCCACAAAAGCTATATATTTTTTATCTTTTGCTACTATATCTATCTCTCCCCAAGGGGAATGAAAATTTCTCATCAATATTTTATAGCCATTTAATTTTAAGAATTCTACTGCTTTATCTTCGTAAATAGCTCCTTTATTCATCCTGTCTATAAAAATAAGTTAAGAAACTCCTTCTGTGCAAAGGAGATAAACTGTAAGTTTCTATACAATTATAATGCTCCTTTGTAGGATACCCTTTATGTTTGCCAAAACCCCAATAAGGAAAAATTGTATCTGCTATCTTCATTAGATAATCTCTAAATAACTTTGCCACTATGGAAGCGTAAGCGACCTCTTTTACTTTAGTATCTGCCTTTTCCATACACTTATAATTTATAGGCAGAGCTGTCTTGAAACTATTGCCGTCAATTATAAATACTGCATCTTTAAGATAAGAATATTTTTTAATAAGCGATGCTATAGCCCTTTCAAAAGATATAAACGTAGCATTTAATATATTGTATTCATCTATCTCTTGGGGGGTAGCAATACCTAAAGCGAATTCCGTCTTATATTTAAAATATTCAAAGAACTTCTCTCTTTCACAAGGAGATAGGCTTTTAGAATCTTTTAAAGGTAACTCTATCCTCTCTTTTATATAAAGTGCACAGGATACTACACTTCCTGCTAATGGACCACGACCAGCTTCATCAACTCCCACTACCATAATAACCTTAAGCAATCATAGCCTTTTTACCTATTCTTTCTCTCAAATAGTATAACCTCTTCCTTCTCGGACGATATCCTTTTTTTACTACCTCTATTTTCTTAATATTGGGGGAATAGTAAGGAAAGGTAACCTCGTAAGCCTCACCAAAAGATATTCTTCTTATAGTTAAAGACTTACGATGAAGCATACCTTGAGTCTTTATAACTATACCTTCCAAAGGGTGAACTCTCTCCTTATCCTTATCTTTAACCGCATAGTAAACCTTAATAATATCTCCTTGGGAGAACTCAGGATAATCCTTCTTCACATTAGCAAGTAACTCTTTTTCTATTTCCATCAACTTGTTCATAACTACCTCCTTTTAATTTACTATTATTTTTTATCCTCTAAAAGGTCAGGCCTCACCTTCTTGGTTAATTCTATAGCTTTCTTCTTTCTCCACTCTTCAATTTTTTTGTGGTCTCCTGAAAGAAGAACCTCAGGAACCCTAAGGCCTCTAAATACTCTTGGTCTAGTGTAATGGGGATAATCCAAGTAACCATTATGGAAACTCTCCTTTACTATAGAATCCCTACAGGAAACCACGCCGGGAATACATCTTACCAAAACATCTATAAACACCATTACAGGAAGTTCTCCGCCACTCAAAATGTAATCTCCTATAGAAATCTCCTCCTCTACTAAATATTCTCTTATCCGTTCATCTATACCCTCGTATCTACCTGTTAACAGTATCAATCTATTAAACTCCAAGTATCCTTTAACCATCCTCTGATTTAAAATTTTACCTTGAGGAGTAAAGAATATAATTCTTTTTTTATTATCCTGCTCTTTCTTCTCTCTATCAGGATAAATAGAGTACCCAAGTATAGACTCTACAGCATCAAATACAGGCTCAGGGCGAATAACCATTCCTGGCCCACCACCGTAGCTAGGGGCGTCTATCTTACCATGAGCTAATTTGGAGTAATCCCTTAAATTGTGAATAATTATTTTTACCAAACCTTTCTCCTGTGCACGTTTAATTATAGATTCTCCCAGAATAGGATAAAATACACCAGGAAAAATAGTAAGCACATCTATAATCATACCTCACCTTACTCTACTTTAAATTTTTTAAGAAAATCCTGTTTAAACTGTAAGAAATTATCCTCCTCTATAGCTCTTTGTATCTTCTCTATAAATTTATTATACCACCATAGATTATGGTAAGTAAGTAATTGCACCCCACTTATTTCTTTCACATTTATAAGATGCCTTAAGTAACCACGAGTAAAATTCTTACAAACATAACAATCACAAGTATCATCTATGGGTGAACTATCTTTAGTATATGGAGAATTCCTAATCACTAATTTTCCATAACTACTAAAAGCGGTTCCTGTTCTTGCCATCCGTGTAGGGATAACACAATCAAATAGGTCAATACCCCTTTCTACTGCTTCTATAATATCCTGGGGTTTACCATAACCCATAAAATAACAAAGATAATCGTTCTTTATCTTATCGGTAAGGAAGGAGATAACATTATAACGAATCTCAGCAGGCTCTCCCACACTCAATCCACCAATGGCTATACCGTCTATACCCAATTTTAACAGTTCCTCTAAACATTTTTCTCTTAAATCTAAAAAATTCGCTCCTTGAACTACTCCTAAGAATATAGTCCCTTCTCTCTTGTTGTTTTCAAAAATCTCCTTAGACAATTTTGCCCACCTAATTGTTCTCTCCACAGCTATATTAGCTCTATCTTTATCAACGGGTAATCTTACACATTCATCTAAAGGGATTACTATATCCGAACCTATCCTTAACTGAGAGATAATCACCCCTTGGGGTGAGAAAAATTTGCTACTTCCATCTATATGTGACTGGAATTCTACCCCATCATCTCTAAGACGGCGGAATGTTTCTAAACTAAATACTTGATAACCTCCGCTATCACTAATCACTGTGCCAGAAAAATTCATAAATCTATGAATACCTCCCAACTCCTCTATAACTTCTATACCCGGTCTTAAATAAAGGTGGTATATATTAACCAATACTCCTTTTATCCCTATATCCTCAACATCCTTAATAAACAATCCTTTAATCGCCCCTTGAGTAGCCACAGGAAAGAAAGCAGGAGTTTTTATCTTGCTATGGTTAGTAGTCAATATCCCTAAACGAGCTTTCGTCTGGCTACTTCTTTTAATTGTTTCAAATATAGGCATATTATAGAAAGTTTCTAAACTCAAAATACTAATAGGAGCAATAAGTTTCTCTTTATTTCAATAAGTTTTTATTGTTTCTTTATAATTCATAACTTTGATAAATTCTATATTAATAATTATTTTCTAAATATAAAATAGAGAAGTAAACTAAAAAAGATACTAATAATTATAGAAGTTGTAAGGGGAAAATAAAAGAAGAAATTTTT
>JAMWDA010000036.1 GCA_023818995.1 Candidatus Omnitrophota bacterium | reverse complement strand
ATTAAAAAAATTAAAAGATAAGCTAATTTTTCAACTACCTCAGGGATTAGAAGTTAGGGATTGCGTTTATATAGATTAAAATACGCTATTGACCAACTTTAAAATAGGTGTTATTATTTTAAAAATCTTAAATTGAAACAGAAAATACATTAGAGGATAAGAATAGAAACAATAAGTTTATAAAATTTCAATTAATTTTAGCCTATAAAAGTTAGAATTTGATTGTAAGTGCGGGCGTAGTTCAACGGCAGAACACAGGCCTTCCAAGCCTGATATGGCGGTTCAATTCCGCTCGCCCGCTCCAAAGTGAATAAATAATGAGTGATAATATTTCTATAATTGGGGCAGGCAGTTGGGGAACAACTTTAGCTATTGTTCTTTCTAAGAAAGGTATAAATGTTCACCTTCATAGTGTATTTAAAGAACACAATCTGCACATGCTTAAATTAAGGGAAAATACGTCTTTCCTTAAAGGAGTAAAGTTCCCTCCCAATTTAAAGATAAATTTATCGTTGAAAGATTCCCTAAATAATCCTATAATAGTTATAGCTATACCGGTGAAGTTTTTGCGAAAAGTAGTTAAAAGAATAAAAGGTCAAAAAGTTCCTCTTGATGATAAGATTTTTGTAAGTGTAAGTAAAGGTATAGAGGTTGGCTCTTTAAAGACAGCTTCCCAGATAATAAGAGAGGAGATTGATAAATGCAAAATAGCTGTTCTTTCTGGTCCAAATATTTCCAAGGAAGTTTTAGAAAATATACCAACAGTTACTGTTATAGCTAGTGAGAATGAGAGTATAGCTCGCAAACTACAGAATATATTTACCAACCCTATGTTTAGAGTGTATATCCATAGGGATGTGATAGGTGTAGAAATAGGAGGAGCATTAAAGAACATTATTGCTATCGCTGCGGGAATATCCGATGGTTTAGGTTTTGGAACAAATACAAAGGCAGCTTTACTTACCAGAGGGTTGGTAGAGATTACTCGTTTGGCAGAGAAGTTGGGAGCGTTTCCTTCTACTATCTGGGGAATAAGTGGGTTAGGGGATTTAGCTACAACTTGTTTTTCTCCTCATTCCCGTAATAGATTTGTAGGAGAACAGATTGCTAAGGGTAAGAGTTTAAAAGATGTTATAAGGGAAATGAAAATGGTAGCAGAAGGTGTGGAAACAGTTAAATCTGCATTTAATTTGAGTAAAAAATTAAATGTAGATATGCCGATTACTCGAGAGGTTTTTTTGGTTCTTTACAAAAATAAGTCACCTAAGAAAGCTGTAGAGGATTTAATGAAAAGACCATTAATTGAGGAGAGTATAATAGAAAACAATTAATTTTAAAACATGGTAAATAAGGAAAGTGAACATCCTTATTATAAAGAAAGAAGAAAGTATCCCAGATTAAATACTTGTGCGGAGATAGAATATCGTGTGAGCAAAGAGGATACTTTTATGAAGACGGTTACAAAAAATATTGGCGCCGGTGGTGTATGTATTATTTCAGAGGAAAGAATAGGGAAAGACACAATTTTATTTTTAAAGATGAATCTTTCCCCTCGTAAAAAATTTATTCAGGCTAAAGGCAGAGTAGTGTGGAGCTCAGAATTTTATTCTTCTTCCCTTGAAAAGATTGTATATAATTTAGGCATAGAATTTATAGAAATAAGCGATGAGGATAGACAGAGGATATACGATTATGTGATAGCACGTATCACTCCTAAGATAAGTTAAAATATAATGATTATGGATAAAGATAGTATTAAAGAAAGACGTAAATCGGCAAGATTAATTACCTCGGGTGATGTAGAATATTCTGTGATAGGAAAATTGGATATAAAAGAGTTAGCTAATACTAAGAATATTAGTGCTGGTGGGGTATGTATCACGGTTAATGAACGGATAGAAAAAGGGACTATTTTATTTTTAAAGATAAATTTACCGGAAAAAGATACTCCCATTGAAGCAAAAGGTAAAGTTATGTGGTGTGCAGAGTTTATCTCCTCAGCTCTCATAGAACCTCGTTACGATTTAGGCATAGAATTCGTAGAGATAAAAGAAGTTGATCGCCAGGCGATATTTCAATATGTATTCGACCATCTAAGAAAAGAAAGGTAGTTATTGAAGAAACACCTCTTGCCCAATTTTTCTTTTATGCCCTTTTCCTCGCCTCTCCACCCTCTCAAGAGATTTATAATTATCTCCCTTTTATTTGTATTGGGTTTTTCCTCTTTTCAAAATATAAAAGAGGGGGTATGTTTAGAAAAGGGAGGAGAGTTTTTTTATAAAGTGTATTATCACAGCTTGTGTGTAGGAAAGATTAAGGTAAGATATAGCGAGAATTCTATAGGAAAAGATTGTATAAATACTCTTATATTGGATACATATGTAAGGATTTCTCCCTTTTTACATTTAATAGATATAGATAAAATTTATACACATCTTTTTACTAATTTGCCTTTGAAAGTGGAACGGAAAGTAAAATTCAGAGGTAAAGAAGAAGATATTTTAGAGGAGTATGACCAGGAAGAAGGAGAAATTACCATTACCTATATCCAAGAAGGAAAATCTAAAGTAAATATTTTTAAGCAAACTCCACCAATCCATAATCCTCTGGAAATATTTTTCCTTTATGTAAGGAAAATGGAACCTATTGTGGGTAATACTTACGAATTTAATTTACCTCTTATTCGCACGAAAATCTTTGTAGAAGAGATAAAAGAGGTAAAGATAAAAGGGATTAAATATTCGGTATATATAATGAAAGGAGAGCCGAAGAATTTTGTTATATGGTTGGATAAAAATGAAAAGATCCCTTTACGCGTATATATTCCCTTATATTTTGGTAAAGTTATTATAGAAAAGGATGTTTGTAAATGATTTAAATGAGAAGGATTATTTTTAGAAATATAGGTGTTCTTTTATTGAAATTGGTTAAGTTGAATAACACTCCTAAAGAAATTGCCTTGGGAGTAGGTATAGGTGTATTCATTGGTATTATTCCTCTATATGGTTTTAAATCTTTACTTGTTTTAATTTTTTCTCTTTTTATCCCGCGCACTAACAAGTTGGCAATCATTGCAGGAACAAATATAAATATTTTACCTATTACTCCGTTCATTACTTTAATAGGATACAATATAGGAAGAGCCATATTTTATCCCACCTATCCTCCATTAAATTGGGAGATATTAAAGAAAATTAATCTTTACAGATTAGATGATTTTTTCTACCCTTTATTTTTAGGTAGTATTATCCTCGGAATAATATGTGGAGTAATTTTTTATTTTATTACCTTGGTTTTTATTGTAAAATTGAGAAATAGAGGAAAAATGAAATATTCTGGTTAAGCACGATAGGAGGGTAGAGTTATGATTAAAGAGATTAATAAAAAAATACTAATTGTTGATGATGAAGAGGAGTTTTTAGATTACCTGGCTAATATTTTGAGAAGTGCCAATTACGATGTTATTAAAACTACCAGTGGTAGGGAGGTTTTAGCATTAGCAAAGAGTAATTTGCCTGATTTAATAATTCTTGATTTGCTTCTTCCTGATAAGTTAGGAAGTGATATTGCTGAGGAATTGTCAAAAGAAAAAAATTGTAGTAAGATTCCTATAATTTTTATAACAGGATTAAATACTAAAGAGGATGAAAAAATAATAAGAGAAAAGGCAAGTAATTATTATCTTTTAGCTAAACCGGTAAGTAGAGAAGAAATCTTGGCTACGATAGATAGGGTGTTTCAAAAGATAAAAGCATAAGGTATTTTCTTATGGGTAAATTTTTATCAGTATTACAGCAATATCTTTTTGAAATTATTCCCCCATTAGCTTTTGGTTTCTTGGTAAGCGGCATAATTAATGAAATTATTCCTAAAGATTGGGTAGAAAAAAATTTGGGTAAAAAGGGTTTAAAATCTATCTTTTATGCTACGGTTACAGGAACTATTTTACCTATTTGTTGTTGGGGGTCTTTGCCTATAGCAATAAGTTTCTATAAGAAGGGCTCTAAATTAGGTCCTATATTAGCCCTTTTAGTGGCTACTCCTGCTACTTCTATAAGTGCTCTTTGGGTTACCTATAAACTTTTGGGTTTAAAATTTGCCGTATTTATATTTTTTGCTGTAATTTTGATGGGAATGATTATAGGTGTTATTGGTAATCATTTAACTTTTACTCCCCAAGAGGAAGCACTAAATTGTTTTCATTGTAGAGAGTTAACTATTTCCCAACGAAAAAAGGGTTTTAAAGAAAGATTAATAAGGATTATTAAATTTGCTTACTGGGATATGCCTAAAGAAATTGGGATAGAAACATTTATGGGTATAATAATGGCATCTATAGTAGCGACTTTTGTCCCTATAGGATTATGGATAAAGAATAATCTAAGTGGTAATTTAGGTTATCTTTTCGCTATTATATTTGGATTAGTGATGTATATTTGTTCCACAGCTACCGTGCCTTTAGTAGATGCTTTTATTAAACAGGGATTGAATATAGGTGCAGGTATGACGCTTTTATTAATTGGACCAATCACTAGTTATGGAACAATTTTTGTTTTTAAAAAAGAGTTTGGATTAAAGGTTCTCTGCATATATTTGTTATTTATTTCTTTAACATCTTTATTATTGGGATACATCTTTTCTCTAATATAGATTGTTAGGTTTAAAGAAGTTATTTCCCCATGCTCAAACAAAATTTGGCTTTTTGCCCTTGAAAATATAAGTTAATTTATTGTATATATATTTAAGGAAGCCAAAGCCACGGGAGAAAACCTGTGAGCAAAAAAGGGGGAAATACCCCCCTTTTTAATTTTTATAAAACTTAAGAAGTCATAACCACAAATTAAAATTTACTACCTGCAAAATTTATTAATCCTCACATTAGTATTTTCTAACGTTTATCTTATAAATCACCATCACAAACAATAAAATCCTTGATTTTATATAAGTAGCTGCTTATAATGATAGAGTATGAGAAGGAGAAAAAATATAAAAAATAAGAATGATAAATTAAATAAAAATAGTAAAGATAATTTTTACGTTTACTACAATATGCGCAGTTTATTTTTTCTAATTTTAATTTTTATGATAGTAATGAGTGTGATTAACCTTATTTTCAATTCACGAGGGGAATGGTTAGATTATAGTAAGTTTTATTATTATTTAAAGAGCAATTTAGATAACCCTATTATTTACTCTGTTAAAAAAACGGATTCGTTAATCCAAGGTGAGTTTACCAAAGAAAAGGGAGGAGGCCGTTTCTATGTTTATGTTCCTTCTGAAGATAAAGAACTTATAGAACTTCTTAAAAGAAATGTGAGTAAATTTGAAGTAGAACCACCAAGGATAAGTTTAGTAAACATTTTTTATTCCTTGGGTCCAACACTTCTATTTATGCTGTTTCTGTGGTATATCGCTTACCGGGGAACTCAACAAGTAGGCGGTCATATTTGGACTTTTGGTAAATCAAAAGCAAGAATGATTGAAAAAGAAAATTTAATAAAAACTACTTTTCGTGATGTGGCTGGTGTGGATGAAGCTAAAGAAGAGCTTAGAGAGGTAATAGAATTCCTGAAAGATCCTAAGAAATTTCAGAGATTGGGAGGAAGGATACCAAAAGGTGTTTTACTGGTTGGCCCTCCTGGTTGTGGTAAGACGCTTTTAGCTAAAGCAGTAGCCGGTGAGGCAGATGTTCCCTTTTTTAGTATCAGTGGTTCAGATTTTGTGGAGTTATTTGTAGGGGTAGGAGCTAGCCGCGTTCGTGACCTTTTTGAGCAGGCAAAAAAAGCAGCTAAAGTAAGTGGTAAAGGCGGTATTATTTTTATCGATGAGATAGATGCGGTAGGTAGACAAAGATTCGCCGGCATTGGTGGTGGCCATGATGAGAGAGAGCAAACCTTAAATCAGTTATTAGTGGAGATGGATGGCTTCCAAACTCAAGAGGGGATAATCGTGATAGCGGCTACTAATAGGCCTGATGTTTTAGACCCGGCGCTTCTAAGGCCGGGGAGATTTGACCGTCATATTGTGATTGATTTGCCTGATATAAAGGGTAGAGAAGAAATACTGAAAGTTCATACGCGTAAGATAAAGTTAGCGAAAGATATAGATTTGAGTGTGATTGCTAAACAAACCCCAGGATTTTCCGGAGCGGATTTAGAAAATCTATGTAACGAAGCAGCTTTGTTAGCAGCGCGTAAGAATAAAGAATCTGTAGAAATGGAGGAGTTGCAGGAGGCAATGGAAAGAATAATTGCTGGACCTGAAAGGAAGAGCAGAGTAATTTCTAAGAAAGAGAAAGAAATAATAGCTTTGCATGAGTCTGGACATGCTCTGTTATCTTTACTCTTACCAAATGTAGACCCAATGCATAAAGTTTCTATAGTGCCCCGCGGTGTATACGCTTTAGGTTATACTTTACAGATGCCCTTGAGAGATAGGTATCTTTTATCGCGTTCGGAATTGTTAGATAGGATATGTGTACTTTTAGGAGGAAGAGCAGCGGAGGAGATTATGTTAGGAGAAATTACTACAGGTGCTCAGAATGATTTGGAAGCAGCAACAAAGATGGCGAGAAGAATGGTTACAGAGTTTGGTATGAGTTCTAAAATTGGCAATATTACTTTGGGAAGGAGGGAGGGACCGGTATTTTTAGGTAGAGATTTGATAGAACATAAGGATTACTCGGAAGAGACATCTAAGTTAATCGATGGAGAGATAAAAAATTTAGTAGAAGATTCTTATCAGCGGGCAAGAAGATTATTAGAAACTAATAAAGATAAACTTAAACTTCTCGTAGATACATTGTTAGAGAAAGAAATTTTAGATTCTCAGGAAGTAAAAAAACTTTTAGGTATAGACTCTTTAAATAGTAAAGAATACCCTAAGGAAGAAGTCTCGCAAGAAAGAAACCAGCCGTCTTCTAAAGAATGAAATTAGTCCCTTTACACATACGTAATATAGAAGAAATAAAGAAAAATATGGAAGAGATAGGAGTTAGTTCTCAAGGTATTGAGATAATGGCTCCCAAGGGAATATTTAAAGTTTTTAAAGTAGAAGAAATAACTTCTCCTGCAGCAAATATTATAAAACAGTATATGCTTTCCTTAGGCTCGGATGCAGCCATACCTAAGGATGCCTTCGCGAGGAGAAAAAAAATTTCCCTATTGATTTTTGGGACAGTATACCAGTTAAAAAAGTTGGCAGAAAAACTTAATTCTCAGCCTTTTGGTTTAAGTGAGTTGTCCAAAAAGCTAAGTGATATTTTTTTAAAGCAAACAGAATCACATTTATCTTTCATAGCTAGAGGTAGGATACTTAATATGGATGAACCTATCGTTTGTGGGATATTAAATGTTACTCCTGATTCTTTTTCTGGAGATGGATTGCTTAAAAATACTATTACAGAAACTGAATTGAAAAAGTTGGTTTTAAAGAGAATAGAATTAATGGTAAGTAAAGGAGCAAAAATTATTGATATAGGAGGAGAATCTTCTCGACCATACTCTAAGCCTATAAGGGAAGATGAAGAGATAAGACGTGTTATTCCTGTGTTAAAAATTGTGAGAAAAGAATTCCCTAAAGTTTTTTTATCCATAGATACATATAAGTATAAAGTAGCAAAAGAAGCTGTAGATGAAGGAGTGGATATTATTAACGATATCACTGCCTTGAGAAAATCGTCTCAGATGGTCTCTTTGATTAGTAAATACAATTTAGGTTGCATACTGATGCATATGAAGGGAACACCAAAAACGATGCAGAATAATCCCCAGTATAAAGATGTTGTTGAGGAGATTTTTAAGTTTTTAGAAAAAAGAGTAAATTTTTGTTTAAAAAATGGGATTGATAAAGAACAGATAATGGTTGATCCTGGTATTGGTTTTGGCAAAAGCGTTGATGACAATTTGAAAATTATAAATAAACTGTATGTCTTTAAATCTTTGGGATTACCAATATTTTTAGGTATATCCAGAAAATCTTTTATAGGTAAGATACTTAATGTGGATATAGATAAAAGATTAATTGGCAGTATATCGGCATTGGTAGTTTCTCTTATTAATGGTGCGAATGTTTTTAGAGTACACGATGTGGAGGAGACCTACCAAGCATTGAGGCTCGTTTATAGTATATTTAGAGTAAATTAATTCTATGCCATTATTTCTAAAAGGAGTAAATTGGAGACCAATAGTTGAGATATTTATTCTCTGGTTAGTTATTTATAGGATATTCCTTTTTTTAAAGGGCACTAAGGCACAGTATTTATTGCGAGGAATAGTTATTCTTATAGTGGCATTCTTTCTCTCTCAAAAATTAGGATTGTATGTAATGAGTTGGTTATTAACTAAATTTTTTGCTTTTTTTTTGATTCTGGTGGCAATTATTTTTCAACCCGAGCTGAGAGAGGGTTTAGTGAGACTGGGGAGAAAACATATATTTTATGTTGAACCTAAACAGGAAGAGGTTGAAAGAACGATAAGAGAAATTGTAAGTGCCACGAATATGCTTAGTAAAAAGAAGATAGGAGCACTGATAGCTATAGCAAGAGAAATGGGATTAAAAGAGTATATTGAGAGTGGAGTTAGAATAAATGCTGATGTTACCTCAGAACTAATTCAAACGATATTTTCTCCTCTCTCTCCTTTACATGATGGAGGAGTAATTATAGTAGGAATAAAAGTATTATCTGCAGGCTGTTTGTTCCCTTTAACAGATAATCCCCAGTTAGATAGAGCATTAGGGATGAGGCATCGTGCTGGTATTGGTTTGTCTGAGAATAGCGATGCTTTAGTTATAATTCTTTCTGAAGAAACAGGTAATATATCGTTAGCAATTAATGGACAATTAACGAAAGATTTATCTCCTGCAGATTTACATACTATACTTAAAGGTCAATTGGTTAGAGCGAGGAGGTAGGAGATGATTAGTATAATTAAGAAGAGATTAAAAGATATTAGTTTTAAAGGAATTATCTGGCATAACTTTTGGTTAAAAGTTATTTCCCTTATAGTGGCAATAATTACATGGTTTTATGTTAATGGAGAGTTAACCAAGGGTATAAAAGTATGAAGTTGGGAGTTAACGTTGACCACATAGCTACTTTAAGAGAAGCTCGCCATACTGTATATCCTGCACCCGTAGTAGGTGCATTGTTAGCGGAATATGCCGGGGCAGATTCTATAGTAGTTCATTTAAGAGAAGATAGGAGACACATAAAAGAAGAAGATGTTATTCTTATAAAGAAGATGGTAAAGATTCCTCTTAATCTTGAAATGTCTATAGATAGAGAGATCGTTGATATCGCTCTTAAAGTTAAGCCCAATCAAGCAACTTTGGTCCCCGAAAGAAGAAGAGAGCTTACTACTGAAGGAGGTATAGATTTAATAAAACATTACCATAGAATAAAAGATGTTATGGGTAAATTGAAAAGTAAGAAGATAAGGGTAAGTTTATTTATAGACCCTATCATAGAACAGATAGATAAAGCTATACAGTTAGGGGCGGATCTAATAGAGCTCAATACAGGTAGATACTCGGAAAGTAAAAATAAAAAAGAGATTAGAAAATGGCTAAAGAGGATAAAATTGTCAGCTCAGTACGCTAAGAGAAAGGGATTATTTGTAGCTGCTGGGCACGGTTTAGATTACAATAACGTTAAAGAGATAGTGAATATAAAGGAGATCGAAGAGTTAAATATTGGGCATTCTATAATTTGTCGGGCAGTGTTCGTTGGTATGGTTCCTGCTGTGGAAGAAATGATAGAAATTATAAGTTCCTCAACTTGATTTTGATATGATTGTAGGGATAGGTATAGATATGGTTAAAGTTAATAAGATGCAAGATGCTATTGAAAGAGGGGGAAAAGATTTCATTGATAAGATATTTAATCCTGAGGAATTAGAAAGAATTTCTCCTAGTAAAATTTACTATCAGAGATTATCCGCACGTTTTGCCGCTAAAGAAGCGGTTATAAAAGCACTATCTAAAGAAATAGAGTTAACTTTAAAAGATATTTGTATTCTTAACGAGTCTAATGGCGCTCCTTTCTGCAAATTAAATAAGGATATAGATATAAATATACTTATTTCTATAACCCACATAGAAGATTATGCGATTGCCTGTGCAGTTGCTGAAAAGGTTACCTGATACCCATAAAGGTGATTATGGTTATGTTTTTGTCGTAGGAGGTTCTCCTGGTTTAACGGGAGCAGTATGTTTAGCAGCAGAGGCAGCATTGAAAATAGGAGGGGGGTTAGTAAGAGTTGGTGTTCCTGCTTCATTAAATGAAATTTTTGAGGTAAAACTTACCGAAGTAATGAGTTTACCTCTCAAAGATATTAGTGGCTTTCTCTCTGTAAACGCATTTATCCAGATAGAGGATATTTTAGATAGAATAGATGTTATCGCTTTAGGGTGTGGAGCTTCTACTAATCCTTCTACTCAGCAGTTAATTTTAAAGATAATAGAAGAGGTTGATAAACCATTGATCGTTGATGCCGATGGTATAAATGCTTTAGTAAAAGATATAAGTGTTCTTGAGAGAAGAAAATCAAAGAATTTAATTTTAACTCCTCATTTAGGAGAATTTTCTCGATTGATAAACACTTCCATAGAAGAAATAAAAGAGAATAAAAAAGAACTTGTTAAAAACTTTTCCTTTAGGTATAATTTAATTTTACTTCTTAAAGGTTACCACAGTTTAGTTAGTAATGGTAAGGATGTATTTGTAAACAATACAGGTAATCCAGGAATGGCAACTGCGGGTATGGGAGATGTTTTAACCGGTATAATTTCTGGTTTAGTGGCGCAAGGTTTAGATTGTTTTGAATCAGCAAAATTAGGAGCATATATTCACGGATTAGCAGGAGATATAGCAGTAAAAGAAAAAACTCAGCTATGTTTGGTAGCTTCGGATATAATTAATTATCTTCCCAAAGCGGTAAAATTAGCTATTAGAAAAAATAGAGGATAATCTCTATTTGTTTTGCCCAGGTAGCTCAATCGGCAGAGCAGGGGTTTTGTAAACCTCAGGTTGGAGGTTCGATTCCTCTCCTGGGCTAAATAAAAGGAAGAGATAAGAGGTCTTTATATTTGGGCAGGTACCTAAGTGGCTAAAAGGGGCAGACTGTAAATCTGCTGCGCTTGCGCTTCGGAGGTTCGAATCCTCCCCTGCCCACCAAAATTGAAGAATTCTCTAAGAGACTAAATAGAGTAAACAAAAATTTTTTAAGTGAGAGAACTATAAAATATATGTTAGAAGTTAATTACGATAATTTTGAAAAGGAAGTTTTAAAATCTAAAATTACCGTAGTAGTAGATTTTTGGGCAAGTTGGTGTAATCCTTGTAGGAAGCTATCCTCTATATTAGAAGAATTATCTAGGGAATATAATGGTAGGATTAAGTTTCTAAAATTAAATGTGGAAGAATGCCCTGATTTAGCTTCTACATATATGGTTATGAGTATTCCCACCTTAATTATTTTTAAAGATGGTAATCCTTGTGATAGAAAAACAGGTTTGCTCAATAAAATAGATTTAGAAAAATTTATCTCACCTCACATATAAATAGCACTTATATTAAAAAATAACATAATGATTAAAATTGCTTTAGCACAATTAAATTTTTGTGTAGGAGATATAACAGGTAATACCAATAAAATAATAGATACTTTGGCAAAAGCAAGGTCAAAAAAAGTGAATTTGATAGTTTTCCCTGAATTATCTCTTTTAGGTTACCCTCCTGGGGATTTACTTTTAAGAAGAGATTTTATTAAAGAGAATTTAATTTATTTTGAGAAGATAAAAAACAAAAGCATAGGGATAGCAGTTATTTTAGGATTTGTATACTGTAACGGCAGGAATATTTATAACGCTTACGCTTTAATAGATGATGGGAAACT
>JAMWDA010000035.1 GCA_023818995.1 Candidatus Omnitrophota bacterium | reverse complement strand
AGATACCTTTGCTGGATAAATACAAGGCTCTTATTAGAAAACGTATCAGAACTACTAGGGAAGTTTTCGTAGGTGTGCCAGACCTATTAGTGGCTTTACTAACGAAGATAGTGTTAACCGTATTATCTATGGGTTATTACTCGTTTAAACAACAATTGGCTGGATACACCCTTAAAAGAATTTACACAATTTATTTGACGTTACCATACCTGAAACAGCGTGTCCTTGCTCTACTACCCGGCCACGAGTATAACCGGTAAGAATATTTGCCCTCAAATAACCAACATAAGTAGGAACGATATTTAAAGCGCTACCTGTATGACCTTCTGGCCAATCTTTAAAATCATCTAATTGCAAATCTCTACCATCAAGATAAACATTTTTGCATAAGTATCATGCACAACTAACCACATTGCCGCAATAGTTAGACGATCAGAGTAATAAAGCAACTATTAATACCTTCCCTTGGATAAAAAAAAATACCCTTTTATTAATCTTTAATTCATATCCGTGTTTAAAATTTCAAATTTAAAATACAAATTCTAGGGAGATAAAACTTTATCTAGGATATTCCTTATAATTCTTTCTGGTTGGTTATCTTCTAATGGTTGGTTATCTAAAGATGAACCGTTAGGGGAATTTTTAGATTTATTTTCTTCATCATTCTCAAAAACTTTCTTAAGAACTTTCTCCAATTCCTCACTAACCTTACTCTTTATAACATTAACACCTATCAAACTTACATCTGGTCTAAAAGAAATAGAACTCCCTTTCCCCAATACCTTTAAAGGAAACTCTATCTGTTGAGATTTATTCAATAGTATATTCATTTGAGGAATAGCTTTAACCATACTCAATGCTAACTCTTGGGGAATAACAAATATTCCTTCAATCTCATACCTTGCATCTAAACTCGCTTTACCTTTACGTTTAAAAAGGAAACAATCCGCTGCAATATCTATTGTATCCATTAATAAATTCCCACCCATCATTTCTAAATTTAATCTAAGTTCGGTAAAGACTGTGTCTTTTTGTCTGAGTTTTTTCTTAAAATCTTCAGGTAAGTTTTCTTCAACAATTTGCGATAAATTAGGAACAATCTTTAGCTTATCTAAAACCATCTTAAGAATATTTATATCAGTTAAACAGCCATCTTTTATCTCTAAAATTCCTTTAACGTTTAAGTTGGGAATAAAATTATGAGCCTCTAAAGCTTGACCATTAATTTCCCAATTGCTAAATATTAAACCATCAATTCTTAGAGAAGAAATTGTTTGTTTTAAAACCTCACTAACATCTATATTCTCAATTAGCAGTTTTGCTTTATATTTTTGTCTATTTAAATAATCTTCAATATCGCCGGACAATAAAACTTTACCTTTGTTGACAAAAAATGAAAGTTCATTAACAATTAAATTCAAATCATCTATACTGAATTTAACCTGAAAATTATCTAAAGGGATGTTTAATCCCTCTAATATTAATTTGCCATCTACTAAAACTGCCTCTCCTTTTAAATCCATTAATCCTTGTTTTCCCAGGGATAGAATTTCTATAGATGAATTTAATTTACCCGAAACAATTTGCCGAACAGGAAAATTACGAAACTGAGGTAATGAAGCAGAAATATCCTCAAAAGATATAGAGGAAAAATCAACATTTATAATAACATCTTTAAGCAATAGAATAAAATTAGCAATATCTATCTTGCCTTTACCTAAAATATTAATATTAGGAACTTTACTAAAGAGTGCCAAACTTAATTCTAATGAAAATGGTTTATCTAAAGAAAAATTTTTTATTCCTAATTTTATATCTTTAAATTCAACTGATATATTAGGCTCTAATAGACAATCTATATACCTAATTTGGGCTTTTTCTACAAAAAATTTATTTATAAAGAATGCAGGAACAAATCTTGAAGATGAAGTTTTCTTATATATAGAGGAACTTGTTTTTTCATCTCTATCTTTTTCATATTCTCTACCACGCAATAAAGTTTGCAAATTAATCCTACCGTCTCTAAGTCTAACTATATTGATATGAGGATGATAAATTTCAATATTTAAAACTCTTAGTTGTCGTCTAAAAATTATATCCTTAATAGAAATTCCCAGATAAACATCTTTAGCAGTCAAAAAATTATCTTTACCAAATTCAGGAAGTTCATTTAATTTTAAATCTTTGATATTTATTTGTATACCTTTCTTAAACGAGATAGCTAATTTAATATAGCTAAAATCTATGGGACGGGCGATACTTTCTTGAAAATAAGCTAAAATTTGTGGTTTAAAGCGGTTTATATCAAATGTCCTTATAAAAATTAAAATTCCGATTACAGAGATAACGATTATTATCAGAAAAAGAATACCCCCTATTTTTAAAATTTTCTTCATCCAATTTTAATATTACTTATTCTATAGGTATAATGATTTTTTGTCCTACTTTTAATTTATTAGGATCTTTTATCCTATCCTTATTTAACTCATATAAATATATCCAACGATGAGCTGCTCCTAACTCTTCCTTAGCTATTTTTGATAGAGTATCTCCTTTTTGAATAGTATACTCTTTGGTAGAAACTTTAATTTCACCTTCTACCTTCTTCTCCTCCTCAACAATAAATTTGCCTTCCTCTATTTCTCTTGCTTCAGGAAGGGGTGGCTCTCCCCGATAAGGAAGCATTACTTCCTCTACTTCGGCAATTATAAAGTGAGCATTTCTATCCTTCTGCATACCTACCAAATCGTTCAAAGGAGCCACAGCATCTAACTTGCCTCTACTAATAATCTTTATCCTATCTTCGGAAATACCATTCTCTAACATAAATTTTTTAACTGCTTCCGCACGTCTTCTCCCCAATTTCTCATTGTAAGCTTCCGAACCACGTCTATCGCAATTTCCCGTTACAAGGATACTAGTTTGTGCATCTTTCTTAAGTGTTCTTAATGCATCCTGTAATATCTTTATAGCATCATCTCTTAAGTCAGATTTATCGTAATCAAAATAAACTTTTACATTTTTTACTATTCTTTTAATAAGTAAAGATGGCCTTAACTCTTCGGGTTTAGGAGGAGGTAACTCCTCTGCTCTATAATCAAAAATTATTTTATAAACGTATATATAACCACGATTGCCCCACGGTTTTATCTTCCCTGGCTGTGTTGGCCACCACCAATAACCACCTTTCTCAGTATCCTCTACAGGACCAGGTTTGGCATCTGTTGGCCACCATTCAAAACGTTTCTGTAACTCCTCAAGTTCCTTTTTTTTGCGTTCTTCCCTACTCAAGCTTTGCGCAGAAGAGTAAGTTATTAAAAAAGATAATAAAAATAAACCGAGCAATCCTATAATTGTTTTTTTCTTTAACATAATGATCACCTCCCAAAAATTTACTTAACAATTTATAATAATAGAATATAATATTTTGGATGAGTTATAAATTTATTGATGATAAAGGAACTTTTATCTTTAAGAATCCTCAACAAATAGCTTATCTATATTTCCCTCTTACTAACCGAGAGGGGACAATTTTAAGCTGTATATCCCCTTCTTTAGCCGGAGATATAAAGAGAGATAACGAAACTTTTCTCACCCCTCCAGCTACCATAGAAGATATTCAGCACTCCTTATTTTACCGAAGAGAATTTTTTTTAAAACTATTATATCCCCATCAAGATATAATAAGATTATCATTACCTGCCGAAAGTATCTTAGAAGCAGGATTATTATATCATAAAATAAAAAAAATATATAAATTATTTACTGCTGAGATTATAAATTTTGTCCCTTACGATTTAAATGTAGAGGTGATGTGGATAAAAATAAAAAATATAAAAAACAATTTAAGATTTATACCTACCTTCTTCCTCCCTTTATATGGAAGGGGTGAAAAAAACTTAAGAGACCACAGACATGTAAGCTCTCTCCTCAATCGTATTGAATTATTAAAATATGGAATAATTCTTAAACCAACGATGATTTTTGATGAGAAAGGTCACCGGATAAATAAAACATCCTATTTCGTATTAGGTTATAAAGATAGAAAACAACCACCTATAGGCCAATTCCCTAACCTGTTAGCTTTCTGTGGAGAAAAAGGTAATCTTCTCTATCCTGAGGCAGTATTTGGTAAAATTAATCCTGGAAAGAAAAAGAAACCAGAATTTGATGGTAAAGAAGTGTGCGCAAGTTTTCGCTTTTCCGAAGAAAAATTAAAAGGGAAAGTTAATTATATCATTATTATGGGTATAACCGATAATGAAAAGGAGATAAAGGAAACATTTGTAAAATTAGATAGTTTAGATAAAGTTAACGATTATCTTAATAGGACTAAACTCTACTGGCAGAATTTAACTGATAAATTACATTTTGATTTCAAGAATAAAAATTATAATAACTGGCTTAAATGGGTTATTTTGCAACCAACTCTAAGAAAATTATTCGGCTGTTCGTTTCTTCCTCATTTTGATTATGGTAAAGGTGGTAGGGGTTGGCGTGATTTATGGCAGGATGCTTTAAATCTTCTCATTATAGAACCTGATAAAACAAAAAAATTAATTATCCACAACTTTGAAGGAGTAAGAATAGATGGATCTAACGCAACCATAATTACAAAAGAAGGCAACTTCATACCTGATAGAAATCGTATAACGAGGGTATGGATGGACCATGGTATATGGCCATATTTAACTTTAAAAGAATACCTACATTACACAAAAGATATAGATATTCTCTTAAAAGAAACTACTTATTTTCGCGATGCACAGTTAAAAAGGGCAAAAGAATTAGATAATAGTTGGGAAGAGAAAGAACCAATACTAAAAACTAAAAACAACGAGATATATAGAGGGAGTATCCTTGAACATATACTTGTAGAGAATTTAGTTCAATTCTTTAATGTAGGTGAACATAACTTTATAAAATTGGAGAATGGTGACTGGAATGATGGATTAGATATGGGTTCTTGGCGAGGAGAAAGTGTTACTTTCAGCTGTATGTATGCTTATAATTTAAAAGATATCTGCTCTATTTTAGAAACACTTAAAAATAAAAGAGAAACTGTAGAATTATTTCAAGAATTAACTTTACTTTTAGATAGATTAACCAAACCTATAAATTATGATAATTATAAAGAGAAACAAGCCATTCTTGAAGAATATTTAGAAAAAACTAAACACACTATAAAAGGTAAAAAAGAAAAAATAAAAATCTCTGATTTAATAAGAGACCTTAGAGAAAAATCTTTTTGGTTAACTAACCATATACGAAAAAATGCGTGGTTAAAGAGCAATTTCTTTAACGGCTATTACGATAATAAGGGTAGAAGGGTAGAGGGAAAAATAAAAGGTAAAGTAAGAATGATGTTACCTTCGCAAGTTTTTGCTATAATGTCAGGTATTGTTACAAAGAAAAATATAAATAAAATTTGGCAAAGCATAAAAAAATATCTAAAAGACCCTAAATTAAATGGTTTTAGATTAAATACTGATTTTGAAGATATCTATATGGATTTAGGCAGAGCATTTGGATTTGTCTATGGAGATAAAGAAAACGGTGCTTTCTTTAATCATATGGTAGTAATGTTAGCCTATGCTCTTTACTCTCAAGGATTTATTAAGGAAGGGAAAGAAGTTCTAAGCTCAATTTACAATATGGCCACTTCTTTAAAAGCAAAGATATACCCAATGATTCCTGAATATTTCAATAGCCAAGGTAGGGGTCTTTATTTTTATCTTACCGGTTCAGCAAGTTGGTATACACATACTCTCTTAAAACAGGTATTAGGGGTAAATTGGCAATGGGGAGATTTAATCATTGAACCAAAGCTAACTAAAGATGATTTCTTTAGCAATACAATAACTGTGGAATTTAATTTTTTGAAAAGAAGATTTAAATTAAATTATATAAAAGAAAAGGAAGCTAATATATTTAAAATCAAATACGCCTACTACAACGATAAGAAAATTCTACCTTCGCACGGGAAAATACTCCTCCCCCGAAAAGACATAGAAAAATACCCTTTTGATACTCTCCAAAACTTAAATATTTATCTTAAAGATTAGGAAAGATTTTGAGTAAATTAGAGGCTAAGAAATTAATTTAGGTAATATAAACTAAAAAACTATCTACCTACGCTAAAATATTTAAATCCCAGGGATTTGACTAACTTCCTTTCGAACACATTCCTACCATCAAATATTATAGGTATAAGCATTAATTCTTTTATCTTTTTTAAATCTAAGTGTTTAAACTCATCCCAATCTGTACAAATCAACAATGCTTCTGCATCTTTAGCTACCGCATAAGGCTCAGAACAATACTCTATATTGGGAAATATTTTCTTCGTTTTATCCATTGCTTTAGGGTCATAAGCTTTAATCTTAGCTCTATTATTCAATAAAACTTCAATTATTTTCAATGCAGGAGAATTCCTAATATCATCTGTATTAGGCTTAAAAGATAAGCCTAAAACTCCTATAACCTTACCATCTAATACCCATAGTTCCTTCTCTATCCTCTGTAGAAACCTACGCCAACTACGTTCGTTAATTTTTTCTATGGATTCTACTAAAGAACAATCTATCCCTAATATTTCTAATGTTTTCTTGAATGCTAAAATATCCTTAGGAAAGCAACTACCGCCGAATCCAATACCAGGATTAAGAAATTCACTACCAATACGACTATCCAAACCAATTGCTTCCAGCACCTCTTTAGCATCAGCTTTTACAGCATCACATACTTCAGCAATAAGATTAGCAAACGATATCTTTAGAGAAAGAAAGGTATTAGCTCCGTGTTTAATCAATTCTGCACTTCTTACTGATACTATTTTAACCGGGACATTGCCTCTATTTATAATTGGCTTATATAGTTCTAACATCTTTTCTTTAGCCATTTCACTTTCCACACCAATTACGATACGATCAGGATACATAGTATCGTGGATAGCTGAACCTTCCTTCAGAAACTCAGGATTTGATACCACATCAAATTTTACATTTTTGTTACTATACTTTATAATTGTCTCTTTAACTTTTTCTGCAGTTTTAACAGGGACAGTGCTTTTATCTACGATAACTTTATAATCCTCTCCCATAAAGGAAGATATATCTCTTGCTACTTTTTCTACATACTTAAGATCCGCGAAACCTCCTTCTTTAGGAGGGGTATTTACACAGATAAAGATTATCTGGGAGAATTTAACAGCTTCTCCTATATCATCACTAAACTTTAATCTACCTTCTTTAAAGTTACGTTCCAATAATTCCTCAATGCCCGGTTCAAAAATAGGCACTTTTAACCTATTTAACTTCTCAAGTTTATCCTTATCGTTATCCACACAAATAACTTTATGCCCTATCTCGGCTAAACAAACCGCGGTAGTAAGTCCTACGTAACCAGCTCCAATAACTCCCACATTCATAATTTCCCCCTTTATTATTTTTAATAAAATTATACCAAAAATAAAATATTAGAATAGAAAAATGTTGTATATAAAAAATTAAGGCTGGGCTATATATACCCAGCCATTCAAAAAATCTTAGAATTATAAAGTTCTATCTATGCCAAATTACCCAAGAAGACAAAAGAGTCTAAAATGTATACTTGACCTCCATCATTAACTGGTCATTATTTCTAAACTGTCCATTACTAGAATCTGGTCTACCATAAAAATGAGCATAACCTATTTTTAACCACAAATTATCTCTTAGTTCCACACCAACTTTAGGAACTATTCTACCTTGGTTATCTTCCTGATAAATTACTGTAATTTCTGGTTTAACTCTCTCATACATAAAATCAGTCATTAATTTCAAGGCGATACTCGTCTCTACTTTATCAATAACTCCATAGGTAGATGTATCTAACACTTTGTAAACTGTTCCTGTGGTAGGGTCAACTCTTTTATCCTTATCAACGATAAACTGAATTAATTGTAAACTTAAAGTTGTATTCTTTACAACATCTTTCTCTATAGCTATCCCCCAATTGTATTTATCAGATACCTCGGTTAATTCTCTACTACCAGATGTGCCATAGTAAGTGGGCTCATCATGAATATAAGCGAACTCTCCTTTCAAAGTTATACCTTCTAACAATCCAGGGTCAACAAAACTCTTAGCGAAAGAAAGACCCATCATCTGTACTCTTTTAAACCTTCTTGAGTTATAAGAAGAAAGTTCTATATGAGGTGGTGCACCGGGAACAAATGTTGCTACAGTATCCTCTTCGTAAAGATAGGAACTCGTAGTAAAACCATACAACCAGTTAAGAGTGTATTCTAAATTGCCCAACATAGAACTAAATCTAACTCCAAAAGTAGAATTCTCAAACTGCTTACTCGGGAAAATCGTATCTACATATATATTATTTAAATACGTGTTGAAAGGAACAGTACCTACTAAGATAGGTAGAGATTGAGTTAAATTGTAAAAATTATTGTAAGCAGAAAAAGAGAAAGGCGCACCGGGAGGAGCCACTCGGCTTGCTTCAAAATCAGGAATTATTAAAAACTGAAGTGTAGAATTTAACTTAGGTGAATAATCTATCTTTGCCATCCATAGAGGTATACGCATATCGGCTAAATCAGGTAAGAACCAATTGGTAAGGTCAAAGGGCATAACTTTATCAAGTATAGGTATATCCATATGTCCCCATGCTACCTGTTGTTTACCCAAACGAATATCTAAATTATCTGAATTGTAATCTAAATAGCAATCTCTAAGCCACTCTGTTCTTTGCGTATGACCCATATAGTGTTGTGTTCTATCAAATTCCTCTTGTTCACGAATATCGTAAGCAAAATCGTAAAAGAACCGAGGATGAAAAAAGAAAGACCAATTCTCGGATAGTTTATAATCAAAACCTATATCAAAGGTATTTTTCAATCCCGATAAATGCTGATGAGAGTTATCCGTATTATTTTTAAGTCTAATCTCCATCTTTAAGAAACCGGCATAATCAATACTATCGTTAAGCTGTAAAGCAAAAATTCTCAACGGTAAAACCATAGTTATTAGGGTAATAAATAAAATAATCCTCATTACTCACCTCCTCTTAAACCTTACCTTGTCCACTTACGAAGTGGACATTGGGTTACCATTTAGAGCGCATTAGAGCTTTAACTGTAAATTCTTGTTCACTTATGCCTTTATCATACTCTTGTTCTAAATTTAAAACCGTCGTGCGATGACCAGTTCTTAAATCTTTACACTCCACAGCATGCTGAGTAGGATAATTCTTTATCCCCCGCTCATATATTGCCCAATCTCTAAATATAGTTTTAAAAAGTTTACCATTCTTATCGTAATACTCTTCAAAAATATTTCCTCCGGTGCTCTTAGTTACCCAAATAATTCTTTTAGCATAGTACCAGTGAAGCTGTTTAGGAACACACTCTATTACAAAACAAGGTTCTCCTTCAAACTTTATTTCAGCCGTATGTTCAAATTTATAACCTTTAAAATTTTCTTCCCCTATCAATCTATAACTTTCATCCTCAAACTTACGTGTAGATACTTCTTCCACAGTCAAATCAGAACCCATAAAGGCGTCATCATCTTCAGAGGCAGAAATTTTCCTTACCTTCTTTAATGAAGGTACCCATAACCATACATCTTGAGACTTATTAGGATCTTCGTATGTCCAGGTAAGAATCGCTAATCCTTTAATTTCTGTGGGGTAAGTTATAACTACTAGATCTTTATAGGATATACCATCTTCTCCCCCCTTTACAATTCTAAATCTCTTAGCTATCTTTTTACGCGTAAAGCCTGAAGCATCTACATAGTAAACCTCACAGTAAGGTAAATAGTAGTCTTTAGCAAATAAAGAGTATTTATTATGATACTTAATTTGCATAATCTCCTCAGCACTCATACCATCTTGCGGTGTATATAATTTATAGTATTCCAACTCGCCAGCTAAAACTTTCCCACATAAGCTTAAAATAGCAAAAAGAAAAAGCATCTTTCTCATAACCACCCCCTTCTATTTAATATTACCTTTCCTAACTAATTTTCTTTTTCTCAAATTAGGGAATAAAAATTTAGGTTTTATCCACCAAACTATTACCGGCACCATAATCAAAGAAACTATCATATTCATAATAAGTGTCATAAATAAATTACTTCCTAATTTTGCCTGCAATAGAATTGGGGAAAATACCCAAACTAATATACCTATAGAAACGATAAATCCACTGAAAAATACTGCTTTACCGCTAGTGATAAGTGTATAATGTAAAATTTTCTTATAAGTCATTCGCTTATTTCTCATCTCATCGTAAAGGCGAGAAAATATGTATATGCCATAATTTATTCCCAACCCCTCACTCAAGGATGCTAAAGGTAAAGTTTCCGTAGTAATGGAGGCATTTGTGAAACCGAATAATGAGAAAACGATTAGATTGCTAATAAAAAGAGGTAGAAGTAAAATTATACCACTTACTATAGAACGATAAACAAAACTCACGTATAAGAAAATCAAAAGAGAAATAAAAATTATATTCGGTATAATCGTTCTTTTAATGATATCGTTTACAGCAAAAATTATCCCAATATCTCCCCCCCCATAATAAAATTTCAAATCTTTATGGGAATTATTCTCAAAAAATTTTTTTGTTTTCTCTATAGCCAAATCTACCGTCGTAGATTTATGGTCTTTAAAATCAAACTTTATGTTAGCGAATCTCTCATCTCTACTTATGAGATGGTCGTAATCGGAAGGAAAACCACTTAAAGTATAAAGAAACCAATATTGAGAAACAGTCTCATCTAAAGGTGGAACAGTAAAATACTCTCTTTTCCCACCAAACATAAACATATTCAAACCCTTAACAGCATTAACTATAGAAATAGAGGAACCTATTTGAGGAACATTTTTACTAAGATAATTCTGAAAATTATCCATAAATACAAGCTTATCTGACTTCAAGATAGAATCCTTTGATTCTACAAAGATGTAGTAAGAGTTTGTTCCACCAAAATTATCGTTAATAAATCTTTCCGAACGGTTATAATCGCTACTATGTGATAGATAACTACTCCCTTCCTGATTATCACCTACAACAATTTTGCTAATGCCATAAATAGATATGAGAGAAATAAATAAAAAAAAGAGTACTATAATTGTTCCTGCTCTTTTATTCAAGGAAAAAATACTTAATTTTTCTAATAAATAATCTACCCAGCGATGTTTTTCCTCACGCTCTATCTCAAGAATTTTTGGCTTATGTAAAAAAGAAAGAACACAAGGAGTAAACATAAAAGAGGTAAAAAAATTTGCTAATATTCCCAAACCAGAAGCGAAAGCCATACTTTTAATTGTAACTAAAGGGACAAAAGTTAAAGATAAGAATCCAAAACCATCAGTCAATACACAAGCCAAACCGGGGATAAATAGATGGGACATAGTATTTACAATGGCATGTTTACTCTTAATCTTAGGGAAACTCATCTCATCGTAATAGCGTTTAAGAGTATGAACAGAGTGACTAACACCCAGGGATAATACGATAAAAGGAACAAGAATAGTTGCAGGGTCTAATCTTAAACCCAAAAGTTTCATTGCTCCTGTTCCCCAAATTGTAGCCATAGAAGAATCTAATAAAGGTAGGATAACTCCTCTTTTAGACCTGAATGTAAGATAAAGAATAAATCCCATAATAAAGAAACTCGAAAGAAGCATCCTAAACATACCCGGCAAATAAAAATTAAGCCAACCTTCTAAAATCGGCCTACCTGCTATATAAACGTTTGTATTGTGATCTGCGTATTTTTTCTTTAGCTCTTGTAAGGTATCAAATATATAAGAAGTTTTAACATTAGATTCAAAATATACGTAAATAAGAACACTTTTAAAATCTTGAGAAACTATCTTCCCGTAAATGTTAGGATTATTTGCTATTTTTTCTTTCAATGCCTCCATCTCCTTCTGATTAGATGGTATATTCTTTAATAACCTACTTACAAAAAATCCTTCTTCCTTAACTTCTATATGCTTAATATGTCTACT
>JAMWDA010000034.1 GCA_023818995.1 Candidatus Omnitrophota bacterium | reverse complement strand
TGGGATATATAGAATTCTTTTTAATACAAAATGGAAATGGAATGAGGATAGGGGGAAATATAAAATAGGACCACCTCAGCTTATCTTTTCATTTATGGATGTGTGAAAAAATGGGTAAACTCCAGGAGTAAAAATTCTTGACAGCAAATTTTATTTATGTTATTTTAGATTATAAATATGAGGAAAACAGCATTATTTTTAATTTGTGTGGTTGTTCTATTTTCCTTCTCTTATGCAAGTGATTCTAAAAGTAGTTTAAAAGAAGAGGCTAAAAAATATAGAGAAGAAGGTTACCGCTTGCAAAGTTCAGGTAATTTAAAGGGAGCAATTACTTATTATACTAAGGCTATATCTATTTGCCCTGATTATCCTGAAGTTTACAATGATTTAGGAGTTGTTTTTGATAGTTTAGGAGAGAAAGATAAGGCGATAGAAATGTATAAAAGAGCTATAGAGAAGGCACCTAATTATTTGCCTCCCTATGCTAATTTAGCCCTTTTATACGAAGAAAGAAAAGATATAGATAATGCTATTTATTATTGGAAAAAGAGATTTTCTTTAGGTGAGGAAGGAGAATATTGGTGGGAGAAAGCTAAAGAACATCTTGTAGCCTTAGGTGCGTTTTCTGATATGAAGAAAGAGTGGTTAAAGGATAAGGTAAAACCTCTTTATGAGGATATAGAAGGTAAGAAGAAGAAAAAAACAGAGGAAGCAAAGAAACATTTTAAATTAGGAGTGGATTTATACAAAAGTAATGATTACAATGGTGCGCTGAGAGAATTTGAAAGTGTTCTTTCTTTAGAACCGAATGATAAAGTTCTTAAATCTGAAACTATGCAGTATTTGGTTACTTTAAAAAAGATTGCCGAGAAGAATAATATTCGTTCTCATATAGAGGAAGCGTTAGTTTATTTGGATAATAACGATTATAATTCAGCCGCACAAAAACTCAAAGATGCCTTATCGACAATATTTAGTATCCAGAATTAGTCCTATCTACGTATAAAAGTCCTATTAAGGTTGGCAATTTAAATATAGATAAAATAAGGTGGATTTATAGTTAATTATCAATGTAAAAGTTTACAAAAATTCTAAGTAAGAATACCTAAAAATTCTACACACAAAATTTAAAAGGATTTGTTTAGTAGTTGGAAGGTTAATACTGAAGATTTATTTTTTTAATTAAACACCTCCCTTAGTAATGGAATAATATCCCTTTAATGGAAACTGAAGTATTGTATCTTATAGATGGGACCTCTATTTGTTATCGTTCATTTTTTGCCATAAGACTTTCTACTACTAAAGGATTTCCTACAGGAGCTATTTATGGTTTCTTCACTACTTTAAGAAAGATTATTAATAAGTATAATCCTTATTATTTGGGAGTATGTTTTGATGTTTCTCGAAAAACTTTCCGTCAGGATAAATTTAGGGATTATAAAATTCATCGTCCATCTCTTCCCCATGAGCTCAAATTGCAGTTCCCCTTAATTAAGAAACTCTTATCTCTATGGGGGATAAAATTGGTGGAGAAAGAAGGCTTTGAAGCAGATGATATAATTGCTTCTTTAACCCAAAAAGCTTTAAGAGAAAATTTTAAAGTAGTGGTTGTTAGTTCGGATAAAGATATTTATCAACTCATAGATGCTCGTAGAGTATGTGTTTACGACCCCGTAAAAGATAGAATGTACGAAGAGAACACATTTAACGAAGAGTATGGGTTTAACCCTTCTTTAATGGTTGATTATCTTGCTTTAACAGGAGATACAACAGATAATGTTCCTGGGGCAAAAGGTATAGGGAAAGTAGGAGCAACAAAATTAGTTAAATTATACGGTTCTATAGAAAATATATTCAAAAATTTAGAGGATATACCTTCTAAAATGAGATCTATATTGGTTAATAATAAAGATAACATATTGTTAAGTAAAGAGCTGCTTATTTTAGCTTCACCGCATATAGATATTAATTTAGAGGAGTTGAAAAGGGGAGAGGCTAATTATCAAGATATTTATGGAATGTTTAGAGAATTAGAATTTAGTTCCTTGCTAAAAGATATTCCTTTACCTTCAGTTAACGTAGGGATAAAGATTGAAGATAAACTACCTTGTGAATTTAAAGAGGAGATAAATTCGCAGGGAAGAATTATTTTTTATCCTTGGCAGGATAAAGTATACATTTTAGGTAAACACGAGTTTGTTACCTATGAAACATCTATGGAAAATATTCAGGAACTCTTTAGAGATCGTAATTTAGATAAGGTATCTTACGATTTCAAAGAGATATATAGGAATTTTAAAATAGATTTTTTAGATGAGTGTGGCTGTTTTGATATAAAGGTTGCTTCTTATTTAGTTAACCCTTCTTTGGGAGATTACAGTATGGAAAATCTGATTGGGTATTTTCTTAACATTTTTACTAAGGAGATACCACCGCAAACTTACCCTCACTTTATTAACAAGTTGTACTTATATTTGAAGGAAAGAATGAAATCTCTTAGTTTAGAGAATCTGTTTGTAAATGTAGAGATGCCTTTAGTAAGAGTTATTTCGGAAATGGAGAGTTGGGGTCTAAATATAGACCAAGATTATCTTATCTCTTTATCTAAAGAAGTGGATAATAGAATTTCTACATTGACCGAGAATATTTTTAAAATATCAGGTGGTAGTTTTAATATTAATTCTCCTCAACAGTTAAGAAAGGTTTTATTTGAGCAGTTAAAAATTCCTCCTGTAAAACGTACTAAGACAGGATTTTCTACAGATGAAGAAGTTTTAGAAAAGTTAGCTCATAGTTATCCTATTGCTAAGTTACTTTTGGAGTATCGTGAATTGAGCAAGTTAAAGTCAACCTACATATTACCTTTTTTAGAAGAGGTAAAAATAAAAGGAGGGAGGATATACGCTAAGTTTAATCAGATGGGAACACAAACAGGAAGGTTGAGTTCTTACTCTCCTAATTTACAGAATGTTCCTGTAAAAGGAGAGTTCAATCAAAAAATTAGAAAAGCTTTCGTTCCCTCGTTTAAAGATGGATTTATTTTGTCCGCAGATTATTCTCAAATTGAATTGAGGATTTTAGCCCATCTATCAAAAGAGGATAATCTTATAGAAGCTTTTAAGCGAGGAGAAGACATTCACAGTTTTACTGCACGATTACTTTTTGATCTTCCTTCACAAATTGTAGATAAGAAACAAAGAGATATTGCTAAAAGAGTTAACTTTGGAATAGTTTATGGGATGAGTGCGTATGGATTAGCTAAAGAGTTAGAAGTGGGAGAGGAGGAAGCAAGAGCATTTATAGAAAATTATTTTTTGCGATACCCTAAAGTGAGGGATTTTATTGAAAAGAGTTACGAAGAAGTTAAAAAGACAGGTTATACTAAGACACTTATGGGTAGGATTAGATATTTGGAAGAAATTAATAGTCCTAACCAAGAGCTCAGAGATTTCGCTTTGAGACAGGCAGTAAATACTCCTATACAGGGGACAGCTGCTGATTTAATAAAGTTGGCTATGGTTAGAATATTTAAGGAGTTTAATAAGAATAATCTTCATTCAAAATTAATTATTCAGATCCATGATGAATTGGTTTTTGATGTTTTGGATAAAGAATTAGATAAAGTTGTTTCTATCGTTAAGGAGTGTATGGAAGGTGGTTTAGAATTAGTAGTGCCTGTATTGGTAAATATTAGGATAGGAAAAAATTGGTTAGAGTTACAACCAATAGGATAGGAGGTAAGTATGAAGGTAGCTTTTTGTTCTTCAGAAGTATTCCCTTTTGCTAAAACAGGAGGATTAGCTGATGTAAGCGGTGCTTTACCTTGGGCATTAGCTGATGAGGGGTGTGAAATTAAGGTATTTATGCCTTTATATAAGAATATTAAGCCTCAAATTTTAAACCAATATTTTGGTGTTTCTAAAGTGGGTAAGGTAGAGGTTATTTTTGTAAGAAATGACAATTACTTTTTACGTGATGCTTTGTATGGAACACCTAAGGGGGATTATCCTGATAATTTGGAAAGATTCTCTTTTTTTAATAATCAAGTGATTGAAATTATGAAAAAGATAAATTTTAATCCTGATATCGTTCATTGTAACGATTGGCAAACAGCACCTCTAATAATTTTCTTAAGAACAAAATACAAGGACGTATTCAAAAATGCGAAGTTAGTTTTGACTATTCATAATCTTGCCTATCAGGGTATTTTCCCCCAAGATAAGTTTTCTGTTCTTGGCATTTCGGGAGAGTATTTTTCTATTCAATATTTAGAGTTTTATGGGAAGATTAACCTTTTGAAAGGAGGAATAGTATTTGCCGATATGGTTAATACAGTAAGTCCAACCTATGCTAAGCAAATTCAGACACAAGAGTTTGGTTGTGGACTTGAGGGAGTTTTGAGAGAAAAAAAGGATAGGTTGATGGGTATACTCAATGCTATCGATTATAGTGTTTGGGACCCTTCTAAGGATAAGTTTATTTATAAGAATTATTCTTCCAGAAACTTAGATGATAAATACATAAATAAAAATAGGTTCCAAAAAGAGTTGGGATTAGCAGAAAAGAAAAATACTTTATTGTTGGGTATGGTTTCCCGTTTAGCTGAACAGAAGGGAATAGATATTTTATCTAAAGGATTAGAAAAAATTCTAAAAAAATACCAAGTAATAATTCTTGGGTTAGGAGAGAAGAAATATCATAAGATTTTACAGGATATAGAAAAGGGGAATAAAAAATCGTTCGTGTTATTTCTTAAGTTCGATGAGGAATTAGCTCATAAAATTTACGCTAGCTGTGACTGTTTTTTACTCCCCTCTCGTTTTGAACCTTGTGGACTTTCTCAGATGATTAGTTATAGATACGCTACTGTACCAATAGTTCACCATACAGGTGGATTAGCTGATACAGTTGTTGATTATAGCGATAAAGGAGGAGGATTTGTTTTCAAAAATTACAGCGAAATAGATTTGATAAATACTATAGATAGAGCTAAAGAAGTTTTTGATAGGAAGGATGAATGGTTAAAGTTATTGAAGAAGATAACTAAGTATAATTTCTCCTGGAAGAGAACAGCTAAGGAGTATATAAATATGTACAGGATAATTTTGTAAGTTGAGGAAAATTAAATATGCCGGTTATTGCCATAACTGGTAGTTTATGTAGTGGTAAGAGCACGGTCTTAAGATTATTAAGAAGAAAGGGTGCAGGGATTTTTAATTCGGATGATATTGTACACACCTACTATTTAGATAAACACTCACTCGTCTACAGAAGGGTGAAGAGTAATTTCCCTAAAGCGTTCAACAAAGAAGGTAGGTTGATAAGAAAAAGATTAGCTAAGATGGTTTTTTCTGATCCTGATTCTCTTAAGAAATTAGAGAGTATAGTTCATCCTTTTATAATAAGGGATTTAAAAAGATGGGTAAGAGAGAAAAGAAGAGAAAAAGGGGTGTTTGTAGCAGAGGTGCCTTTACTTTTTGAGAAAAAATTAGAAACCCTGTTTGATAAGGTAATTTTAGTTCACATTTCTAAAAGAATACTTTGGAAAAGAATTAAGCAGAGATTTGGTCTTAGCCAATATGCTGCTGAGAAACGGCTCAAACTTTTTTTGCCTTTTAGAGAAAGAAGAAGGAGGTCTCATTTTGTTATAAGGAATGATTATTCTAAAAATGTTTTAAAGAAAAATATAGATTTAATATGGAACGAATTAAAAAGGGGGTAGAAGAATGGATATAGGAACGCTTAAGGAGATGAAAATTTCGGAGTTGAACAAGATCGCTAAGGAGTTAAACATCAATGGTGTAAGTGGATTGAAGAAACAAGACCTTATTTTTAAGATTTTACAGGCACAGGCGGAAAAAGAAGGTTTAATGTTTGGTAGTGGGGTTATAGAGATTCTGCCCGAAGGATTTGGCTTTTTGCGTTCGTTTAACTACAACTATCTTCCTTCACCGGATGATATTTATATTTCTCCTTCACAGATAAGAAAATTTGCCTTAAGGGATGGAGATACTGTTAGTGGACATATAAGGCCACCTAAAGACAATGAAAAATATTTTGCTCTTTTAAAAGTAGAGGCAGTGAATTTTGAGGACCCCGAGCAATCTAGGAATAGAGTTTTGTTTGATAACTTAACCCCCCATTATCCTAAAGATAGATTTATTTTAGAGACTATTCCTGAGGAACTTTCTACAAGAATTCTCGATTTGTTATGTCCTATAGGTAAAGGGCAAAGGGGTTTAATCGTTGCTCCTCCTTATAGTGGTAAGACCGTGCTTCTACAGAAAATTGCTAATGCCATAATGAAGAATTATCCTGATGTTATCCTGATAGTGCTTCTTATCGATGAGAGACCGGAAGAAGTTACAGAAATGAAAGCTATGGTTAAAGGAGAGGTGATAAGTTCTACTTTTGATGAGCCAGCGGATAGGCATGTTAAAGTAGCAGAGATAGTATTAGAAAAAGCCAAACGGCTAGCAGAACATAAAAAAGATGTAGTGATACTTTTAGATAGTATTACCCGATTAGCTAGAGCGTATAATCTCGTTGAGCCTCATTCAGGTAGAATTCTTTCAGGAGGAATAGATTCCAATGCTTTACATAAACCTAAGCGTTTCTTTGGGGCGGCAAGAGCGTTAGAGGAAGGAGGGTCTTTGACAATAATTGCTACAGCATTGGTGGATACTGGTTCAAGAATGGATGATGTTATTTTTGAGGAATTTAAAGGAACGGGTAATATGGAAATTACTTTAGATAGAAGTATATTCCAAAGGAGAATATATCCAGCAATAGATATTAAACGTTCTAACACCCGGAGAGAGGAACTCCTTTTTCACCAAGATGAATTACCACGTATTTGGATATTAAGGAAGGCATTAAACGATTTAAGCTCTACAGAAGCCTTAGAATTATTGATTGAAAAACTATCTAAAACAAAGAGTAATGTAGAATTTTTATTAACTCTCAATAAACAATTGTGATATAATTAAATTCTATTTTTATTGTTTAAATATAGGGTTAAAAATAGCTAAAATATAAGGAGGTAATTAAAATGAAAGAAGGAATTCACCCTAAGTATGAGTTTGCTACAATTATGTGTGCTTGTGGGAATGTAATTCATACACGCTCTACTAAAAAGACGATTAATGTAGAGATTTGTTCTAAATGTCATCCTTTCTTCACCGGTAAACAGAAATTCGTAGATTCTGAAGGAAGGGTAGAAAAATTTATTAAAAAGTATGGTAAAAGAGAAAATGCTTAATTAGGATAAAGAAAATGGTTAATTACGATAAGATTAAAGAGGAGTACTTTAGTATTTCTCAACAGTTATCCTCTCAGGAAGTATTTAAGGATAAAGAGAGGTATCAGAGTTTGACTAAGCGGTTTGCTTTTATTAGTAAGATTATGGATATAATTTCCGAAAGAGATAGATATTTAAAGGAAAAGGAGCATTTAAAAGAAATTATTAAAAACAAAGAAGAAGAAAAAGAATTAATAGAATTAGCTAAAGAGGAGATTATTAAGATTGATAGTAAGATAAAGGCTCTTGAAGAGAGAATCGAAGATATCTTTTTTGAGGATGACGAGGAGAGTGATAGGGATATTATTGTAGAGATAAGAGCAGCAGCAGGAGGAGAAGAATCTGCTCTCTTTGCTGCTGATTTGTTTAAGATGTATTCAAGGTATATTGAAAATAAAAAATGGCACATGGAAGTTTTAAGCTCCCATCCTACAGAGATAGGAGGATTTAAAGAAATTATTTTCTCTGTTAAAGGAAAAGGTTGTTATTCGCATCTTAGATTTGAAAGCGGTGTTCACAGGGTGCAGAGAGTTCCCGTTACTGAAGCGGGAGGAAGAATTCATACCTCTACAGTTACAGTGGCAGTTTTAGTTGAACCTAAAAATATAGAATTGAAAATAGACCCCAATGAGTTAAGGATAGATACTTATAGGGCAGGAGGTCATGGTGGGCAATATGTTAATAGAACAGATTCGGCAGTGAGGATTACCCATATACCCACAGGTATAGTTGTAGCCTGTCAGGATGAGCGTTCACAGATTAAAAATAGGGAGAAAGCTATGCGTGTACTTAAAGCCAGATTATTAGATAAAATGAAGCAGGAAGAAAGTAGTAAGATCACCCGTGAGAGAAGATTACAGATAGGTACAGGTGAAAGAAGCGAAAAGATAAGAACTTATAATTTCCCAGAAAGGAGAGTTACCGACCATCGTATAAATTTAACAGTATACCGTTTAGAAGAGATTCTTGAAGGCGATTTAGATGAAATAATTAAAAGTCTAATAAAAGAATCAAGGGCAAAGGTTCTTCAGTTAAGATAATTTTTAAGATGAGACTTAAAGAATGGGTAGAAAAAAATAGAGATTATTTTTTAAGGAGCGATTTAGCTTATCTTATAAACTTACTTTTCCATAAGGATATGGTTAGGGTTTATGTGGACGATTATTTTCTAAACGCCGAACAGTTGGATAAGCTTAACTATTTAAAAAGTTTGTATATCAAAGGAATTCCTTTAGCCTATTTATTAGGTCAGGAAGAATTTTATGGTTTTACTTTTCAGGTTAATTTTTCCACATTGATACCTCGAAAAGATACAGAAGTTATTGTAGAGAAAGCTTTAGAACTTATTAAAATTAAGAAACTTTCCTTTATCCTTGATTTATGTTGTGGTTCGGCTAATATTGCTGTTTCTATTGCTAAATATGTTGAAAACTATGTTAAAATTTTTGCCTCAGATATAAGTGAAAATAGTTTGGAAATAGGCAAGGTAAATATAGAACATCACCGTGTTCCTGTAAAACTAATAAGGGCGGATTTATTAGCAGGATTTAAAGAGAATGTTTTTGATTTGATTATTTCCAATCCACCTTATGTAGAAAGTAAATATATTAAGGATTCATTAGATTATGAACCAAGAATAGCTTTGGATGGGGGGGCGGATGGGTTAAAATTTATTAGAAGGATATTAAATGAGGCATGGCGATATTTAAAAAATGAGAGGTTTATTATAGTAGAATTTGGATATAGACAGAGAGGGAAAATAGAGGAATTTTTAAAAAGAGTAGGTAAGTACTTTGTAGAAGAATGGATAAAAGATTATTCTTCTAAGTGGAGAGGAGTTATTCTTAAAGTTAATAAGTAGAGGGAAAGAGGGAGTATGGATAAATTTGTAGTATATCAGTCTTCTTTAAAAGGGGAGGTTAAGGTAAGTGGGTCAAAGAATGCAACTTTACCTATAATGGCCGCTACACTTCTTACCGACGAAGAGTGTAAGATAATAGGGGTTCCTGATTTAGCAGATGTTAGGACGATGATTAAGATATTAGATATTCTTGGGAAGGAGGTTATTTTTGAAGGAGATGTTTTAATAATAAAGAGGAAGCCTAAAAAAGGGGGATACGTTGCTCCTTATAGATTGGTAAGAACTATGCGAGCATCTTTTTGTGTATTGGGACCGTTACTGGCTCGAAGGAAGAGAGCTAAAGTTTCTTTTCCCGGGGGATGTATAATTGGAGTTAGACCTGTGGATTTGCATATTAAAGGTTTAAGAGAGTTAGGCGCACAACTAAATATTGAAAAAGGTTACTGTTTAGGTGAGGCTAAGAAGTTACGTGGTGCACATATCTTTTTAGGAGGAGCATTTGGTTCTTCCGTGCTTGCTACGGATAATACTTTGATGGCAGCAACGTTAGCAGAAGGTGAAACCACTATTGAATATGCTGCTTGTGAACCGGAAGTAGTGGACTTAGCTTTATTTTTGAAAAAGATGGGAGCAGATATTCAAGGTGAAGGAACACACTTAATAAGAGTGAGAGGGGTGAAGTCTTTGGGAGGAGCAGAATTTAAAGTCATTCCTGACCGTATAGAGGCAGGGACTTTTATTGCTGTCGCTTTAGCAACAGGTTCTTCTTTAACTATTTCAGGAATTAACCCTCTCCATCTTACAGCGGTGATAGAAACAGCAAAGAAGATTGGAGCAAATATTACTGTAAGTGATTCCAAGATATATATAGATGTTCGTAAGAAACTAAGTCCAACCAATATTACCACTTTACCCTATCCCGGTTTTCCTACGGATTTACAAGCACAGTTTATGGTTGCTTTATGTTTAGCCGAGGGAATATCTTTAGTTAATGAGAAGATATACCCTGATAGGTTTATGCATGTTTCCGAATTGAATCGTATGGGAGCGCGTATACAACGTAGCGGCCCCTATGCTATAATAGAAGGTAATAGAAATCTTGTAGGTGCTGAGGTTATGGCTTCTGATTTAAGAGCTTCAGCAGCTTTAGTTATTGCTGGATTAGTAGCTAAAGGTAAAACAGAAATTTTAAGAATTTATCACTTAGATCGTGGGTATGAGAAACTGGACGAAAAACTTAAAATTTTGGGAGCGAAAATAAAGAGAGAAAAAAGTTAAGAATCTTAAATTTATGGTCTTAGTTATTGATAACTACGATTCTTTTACTTACAATCTCGTTCAATATGTAGAAGAATTAGGAGCAGATACTTGTGTCTATAGGAATGATAAGATTACTATTTCTCAGATAGAAAAGATAAATCCTGAGAGAATAATCATTTCTCCTGGTCCGGGTAGACCGGATACTTTGGGAGGAATTAGTTGTGAAGTAATTGCTCATTTTTATAAGAAGGTTCCTATTTTAGGTGTATGTTTAGGACACCAGTGTATCGGTCATTTTATGGGAGGTAAAATAGTAAAAGCTCCTAAGGTAATGCATGGTAAAGTGTCTTTGATATACCATAATAATAAAGATATTTTTAGAGGAATACCTAATCCCTTTCTTGCTACCCGTTACCATTCTTTAGTTATAGAAAGAAAAAATTTACCTCCCAACTTAATAATTAATGCTGAGACAGATGATGGTATAATAATGGGAGTAAAATTAAAAGGTTATCCTTTGTTTGGCGTGCAGTTTCACCCCGAATCTATTCTTACCTCAGAAGGAAAAGCCATTTTAAAGAATTTTTTATATTTATGATTGAAGAGGCGATAAAGAAGATTGTAGTAGGTAAAAATTTAAGTGTTGAAGAGGCAGAGAAAGTTTTTCTAGAAATATTAGAAAACAAAGTATCTGGTGTTCTTATAGCTTCCTTCCTAATAGGATTGAAGATGAAAGGGGAAAAAGAAGAGGAGATTTTAGGAGCTTCTCTTGTAGCCAGAGAAAAAGCAGAAAAGATAAACGTAAGAGAAGGCTTGTTAGGTGTGGATACGGAGGAGCCAGTAGTAGATACTTGTGGTACAGGAGGTTCTGGGGTAGAAAAATTCAATATTTCCACTGCTGTGGCATTTGTAGTAAGTAGTGCTAACATAAAGGTAGTTAAACATGGTAATAGAGCTATTTCTTCTTCTTCAGGAAGTGCAGATGTTTTAGAAGCTTTAGGGATAGATATAAACGCTTCTAAAGAAGTTATGGAGGAAGCGATAAAAAAATTGGGGATAGGGTTTCTTTACGCTCCTTTATATCACAAGGCATTTAAATCTGTAGCATCTATAAGAAAAGAGATAGGTGTAAGAACCATCTTTAATATCGTAGGACCTTTATGTAATCCGGCTTTACCCGATTATCAACTCTTAGGTGTATCAGGGAGAGATTTACTTTATAAGATGGTTAGAGTATTGAAGAGATTAGGTTTAAAAAGAGCTTTCGTCGTTTTTGGTGATAAGGTTAAAGATGAAGTGTCGATTATGGGTAGAACTGAGGTAGCTTTTTTAGATAAAAGAAAAATTAATAAATTTAATATTTTCCCTTCCCATTTTGGTTTAAAACGTTGTAAATTAAAGGATATTGAAGCAAAAACCGTTCAAGATAGTGCTAAGATAATTATGGATATATTTGATGGTAAGAGAGGCCCTTGTAGAGATATTGTTTTAGCTAATGCCAGTTGTTGTTTCTATCTTCTTGGTAAAGTAGCTAACTTTAGGGAGGGGGTAGAGTTAGCCTCTCAACTTATAGATAGTGGTAAGGTTAAAGATAAGTATATTAAGTTTAGAGATTTTTTAGAGAAGAACAAAACTA
>JAMWDA010000033.1:10065-12136 GCA_023818995.1 Candidatus Omnitrophota bacterium | reverse complement strand
AAGAAATGTATCCTGTGCGTAAGACTCCTCCTCACCCTCTTTCTCGTTCAAGAATAAAAGAAGTTTTAGCTACGGGTGTAAGAAGTATAGATGGACTTTTAACTTTGGGTAAGGGACAGAGAATTGGTATCTTCTCAGGAAGTGGTATTGGTAAGAGTGTGCTATTAGGAATGATTGCTCGTTACAGTAGTGCAGATGTTAATGTAATTGCTCTTATTGGTGAGCGAGGTAGGGAGGTTCGCGATTTTATAGAAAAAGATTTAGGCGAGGAAGGTTTGAAACGTTCAGTAGTAGTAGTTTCTACTTCTGACCAACCAGCACTTGTAAGGATAAAGGGAGCAGAGATTGCTACTGCTATTGCTGAATATTTTCGTGACCAGGGTTTAGATGTAATGTTTATGATGGACTCGGTAACTCGTTTTGCTATGGCACAGAGAGAGGTTGGTTTAGCTATAGGTGAGCCACCAGCAACTAAAGGTTACACTCCCTCGGTATTTGCTCTTTTACCTAAACTTTTAGAGCGTAGTGGCACATCTGATAAAGGCACGATCACAGGTATATACACTGTGCTGGTAGAAGCAGATGATATGAATGAACCAGTAGCGGATACTGTAAGAAGTATATTGGATGGGCACATAGTTCTATCTCGGCAATTAGCTTCATCAGGCCATTATCCGCCTGTAGATATTTTGGCAAGTATAAGTAGGTTGATGATAGATGTGGTAGATGAGAAACATTACGAGTGTGCTTCTAAATTAAGAGAAGTTCTTGTTACTTATAAAGGCGCTGAGGATTTGGTTAATATTGGAGCATACGTTAAGGGTAGTAACCCTAAGATTGATTATGCTTTAGAGATGTTACCTAAAGTAAATGAATTTTTAAGACAGAAGATAGAGGAGAAAGCTCAATTTTCTTCTACCGTGGAGAGGTTGATAAATATGTTTAATAGTTGAGAAATTTAAACACAAACTTCTAAACAGGGAATATAAAATATGCCTGAGTTTAAATTTCGTTTAGAGAAAGTTTTAGAGTTAAGGAAAAAGAAGGAAGAAGAAAGACAAAGAGAATTAGCTATGCTTAAAGAGTTACTTCTTAGAGAAGAACAGTTTCTTAAAGAATTAAAAGAGAAAGATTGTAAGATGCGAGAGGAGATAAGTGTCTTACAGGCGCATAACCATAAACCCATTGATATAGAAGAGTTGATTCGTTATACAGATTATTTAGAAAAGTTGAGAGAAAAAATTATCTCTCAAATAGAGAATATAAAGAAACTCATTGAAGATACAGAGAAAAAAAGAGGAGAGTTAATAGATGCTTCTAAAGAAAAAAAGATAATGGAGAAATTAAAAGATAATCAGTTTAAAAAATTTAAAGAAACAGTAGATAGTTGGGAAAGAAAAATTTTAGATGAGATAGGAACAATCAATTATTCTAAGGAAGAGAAATGGAAAGTTTAATACCTTTCTTTCTGGGAGAAAATTTAAATTCCCCTGATAATTTATCGGTTTTTTCAAAAGATTGGGCGAGTAAAGAGATAGAGGGATTATTTTTTAAAGATATAGAAGCCCTATTTAATAAGAAACTTTTAGATTTTCCTCAATTAGGAGCCTTTGTTAATAATCCTTTATTTTACGCGGTTATCTTAAAATTAAATTTTTTTATGGAAAAAGAAGGTTTCTCTCCAGCCCAGAAGATAGAACTGTTGGATAAGTTATTAGAATTTGTCTCTTCTTATGAGCAAGAGAATAAATTATATTTGTTACAGAAGATATTTGATATTAAGGATACTTCCCAGTTATTAAATCTAATCACTCAAGTAAAAGGTGACAATAAAGAAATAGCGTTAAAAAGTAATTTATATTATGATAGTAATTTACCCAATTTATCTGAGGATATTCCCTCTTTGAATAAGGTAGAACCAGATTTTAAATTTTTACCCCAAGAATTGGTTACCGAAGAATCGGTTACTAATGATAAACAAGCTATTAAACAAAATTTAAACTTGCTTGAGGAAAGATATTTACCTTCATCTTTCAACAATATTGAGATAGACAAATTTAGCAATTATATA
>JAMWDA010000033.1:0-10055 GCA_023818995.1 Candidatus Omnitrophota bacterium | reverse complement strand
AGATGGAAATTTTAAAAATGTAACCTTTAGTTTTTCTTCGCCTTTAAACGTTATAGAGGAATTACCACAAAAAGATAATTTAGAGATTAAGTGGCAGTTTTTAAATTTGATAAAAGAAACAGTAGAAAGAATAACTTTTCATAACAAATTTAATAAGGATTGGCAGACATTTATTGAGCTTAAGCCAGAGAATTTAGGTAAACTTCACTTAAAATTAGAGTTAGCTGATAACAAACTAACCTTAAATATTGTAGTTAGCCAAAACCAAACTCAAGAACTGATAAATAGCTATTTTTCTGAGTTGAAACAAGCAATAGAGGATAAAGGTTTAGTTCTTCATAACTTCAATGTGGAAGTTAACCCGCAATTTACATTTGGACAAAATGGTCAATCTTATAGATTTTTTGAGCCTAAAATTTTATCTCAAGGGAAAATGAAGGGGGTATTTTTTGAGGGAGATTATTCCTCTTTAGGGATAGATAATTATAGTTGGGAAATACTATCTTTAGATAAAGATAGAATAAATTGTTTAGCATAATTTAACTAAGAAAGGAGGTGAGTGTATGTTAGTGAATAGTGTAAATAGTGCACCTATAAATTTTGCCTTTAGAGCAGAAGGTAAAGAGGCATTAGGTAAAGAAGATTTTCTTCAATTGTTAATCCTTCAATTAAAGATGCAAAATCCTTTAGAACCTGTTAAGAATGAGGATTTTATCGCTCAGTTAGCCCAGTTTAATTCGTTAGAGGAATTGATTAATCTTAATCGCACGATGGAGTCTTTAAGTTCTCTGCAACTTCTCTCTTACTCCAGTAACCTTTTAGGCAGAGACGTAGAAGCTTTAAGGGATGACGGTTTAATAATGGGTAAAGTTAAAGAGGTAAGAGTTAGTAATGGGGAAATTATTCTATTGATAGAGGCAGATAAAAAATCTTTGGAAGTAGCTCTTAATAGTATTGTAAAGGTGAGGTAATTATGGCAGATATTAGACCAATTAAAAATGAGCCAGTTCAAGGTATTCACCTTAATAGGGTTATACCTAAAGAAAAGACCTCTTCCTTTCAGGGGTTAAGTTTTAAAGAGATTTTAGAAGAAAAATTAGGGGGAGGGCTGAAATTTTCTGGACACGCTTTAGAAAGGATTCAACGCAGAGAGATAGTTTTAGATGAGACGAAATTAGAGAAACTTAAACAAGCAGTTAGTATGGCAGATAAGAAAGGTGCGCGCTCATCGCTTATCCTTATGCAAGATTTAGCATTGATTGTGAGCATAAAGAATAAAACTGTTATTACAGCAATTGATGGTAATCACATTAAAGAGAATGTATTTACCAATATAGATAGTGCTATAATCGTCTAAACTTATTAGAGGCTGGACCCTTTTAGGGAAGCCTCTTAAAAGAAAGGGGGCGAATTCCTATGTTAAGGTCGATGTTTACAGGAATATCAGGATTAAGGAATCATCAGGTGCGTATGGATGTAGTGGCGAATAATATCGCTAATATCAATACTACAGGATTTAAACGAGGAAGAGTAAACTTTCAGGATATCTTAAGCCAAGTTGTGCGGGGAGCTAGTCCTCCTACAGATACCTTAGGAGGAACTAATCCTATACAAGTAGGTTTGGGGATGAGTGTGGCTAGTATAGATACAATCTTTACTCAAGGGAACTTACAGCTTACAGGAGTAAACACGGATATGGCAATTCAAGGTAACGGTATGTTTATTCTTAGAGATGCTGATGGAGTAATTCACTATAGCCGAGCAGGGACATTTGTTTTAGATGCTAATGGTAATTTAGTAAATGTTTCTAACGGTTATTCTGTTCAAGGATGGCAGGCTAATAGTTCCGGCGAGATAAATAGCAGTGAGTTAGTAGGCAATATCTCTATACCTACGGGTAGCACAATTCCTCCTAATGCTACTACAGAGATAACTTTTAGTAACAACTTAGATTCTCGCACAATAGGGAAAATTGATTTTAATAGTAGTAGTATGGTAGTAACCGATAGTGTCACAGGTAATACTGCTTCTATTACTTGGAGGCTTACTCCCACAGGTAATTTTAACGAATGGGAAGTTACAGGAACGATTAGTGGAGGAACGTGGGCATCTTCAGGAACAGATACACTAACTTATACTATAAATGTTGATAACGATGGAACACATCCTTTGGGTAGTGGGGTGATTGGTGAGGTTGTTTACGATAGTTTAAGTTTAGGTGGAGGAGGCTCGCAAGATACAGTTAATATTACTGCAGGAGGTTCTGTGACTATAAACTTAATGGATAGTTTGGATGTTCTTGATGGAACACTTGATGATATTACTGTAGTTGGTCCTGATACCTCGGATGTAGATATTGGTGGCACTTACTCTCAAGCACCAACAGCTACCACCTCTATTAATATTTACGATTCTTTAGGGAATACGCACGCTGTTACTTTTATATTTACCCATAGTAACTATGACCCTACTACAGGTAACGGTAACAATTTATGGACATGGAGAGTTAGCGGTGATGATGTTACTAGTGGTTCGGGGAGGTTGCTCTTTACCAGTAATGGTTCATTATCTAACTCCTCTATAACGAATGCGGTTACTTTAGATGTTCCACCGGCAGCAACACCTTTAGTAATTAATTCTCTTGATTTCAATTCTGTTACCCAGTATGCTTCTACAAATACTGTTATTGCTTCTCGTCAGGATGGTTACGAAGCAGGGTTTTTAACTACCTTTACTGTAGGAACATCGGGTGTAATTACAGGTATTTACACTAATGGTCTTACCCAGAATTTAGCTCAGGTAGCTTTAGCACACTTTACCAATTATGCCGGGTTATTAAGAGATGGTGAAAATATGTTCTCTGAGACGGCAAATTCTGGTGTAGCTCAAATAGGTCCGGCAGGAACAGGTGGACGAGGGTCAATTTCTCCTGGGACATTAGAGATGTCCAATGTGGATATTGCTCAGGAGTTTGTAGATATGATTACTTCTCAGAGAGGATTTCAGGTTAACTCGCGTAGCATAACTACATCTGATGAGATACTTCAAGAGGCAATAAATCTAAAGAGATAATCTTTCTATAACCGATGTCCACTTACGAAGTGTACACTGTAGCGCCCACTTACGAAGTGGACATCGGAGGGGTGAAGTAAGATGATTAAGCTTTTTCAGATGAATGGAGAGATGGTAGTGGTTAATGCAGAGCTGATTAGCTATATAAAGGCTCAACCTAACACGGTTTTAACTCTTACTAATGGCGATAAGCTCGTGGTTAAGGAGACAGTTGATGAGGTAATTGATAAGATAATAGAGTATCGTAAAAAAATAAATAAGCCTATTATAGAGGAAGAATAATTTTATCTAAATTCAGCTTTTAATGCACTAACCTAAAGGGGGAGCAATGGATATTGCCAGTTTTTTAGGCATAGTGGTAGGGATATCTCTAATTGTTCTTGCCATAAGAAAAGATCTTAATATCTTTATAAGTATACCTTCAGCAATGATTACTTTTGGCGGAGCAATCGCTGCTACCTTTATAAATTTTCCCTTTACTCATGTAATGAAAGTATTAAAGGTTGCGAGTAAAGTATTCTTTGCCAAACCCCTTAATCCTTACGATACGGTAGAAAAGATAGTTGCTCTTGCTGAGAAAGCTCGCAGGGAAGGTTTTTTAGCATTAGAGTCAGAGATTTCTACCATAAAAGATGATTTCTTAAAGAGAGGTCTTCAGAGTGTTATTGATGGTGTGAGTAGGGAGGCGATAAAGGATAATTTAACTAAGCAATTAGATTTTTTAAGCGAGCGTCATGCTTTAGGTCAGGAGATATTTAATTCCATGGGAACTTATGCTCCTGCTTTTGGTATGATTGGAACACTTATAGGTTTAATATTGATGCTTAATAATCTTGATGACCCCAAAAAAGTTGGGCCTGGTATGGCATTAGCAATTATTACTACTCTTTATGGGGCATTAGCTTCTTACCTTGTTTTCTTACCAATTGCCGGTAAATTACGGGTAAGGGATGATGAGGAACGTTTAGTTAAAGAGGTATGTATTGAGGGTATTTTATCTTTACATGCAGGAGAAGCTCCCCGAATGATAAGAGAAAAACTTTACGCTTACTTAGCACCTCGGGTAAGAGAATTGGAAAGGAAGAAAGCTCAATCACCAAGAGAAATAGCCCAAGAACCAAAGAAAAAGAAGAAATGAGAAAGAAAGCTTTCCAATTAGGGAAACCCGCTCCTCCGTGGATGCTCACTTACTCGGATATGGTAACACAAGTTTTAGTATTTTTTATTCTTCTTTTCTCCTTGTCCGATATAAATATAGTTAAATTTAGTAGTTACTTTAAAAAGATGAAGAAACCACCGGTAGTATTAGATGAGGAACAGTTGCGTAGGGTAATGCTTGAGTTAGCTGATTATGCTAAAGAGAAGAATTTAGAGAGTATGATTGGTATGGAGATACTTGAGCAAGGTCTTATTATTTCTCTTACCGAGAGTCTTATGTTTCATAGTGGTGAGGCAAGAATTTTGCCCGAAGCTTTACCCGTGCTTGAGGTTATCTGTGAGAAACTTAAGTATCTACCTAACAACATTACTATAGAAGGTCATACGGATAATATTCCTATTCGCACAAAAGATTTCCCTTCTAACTGGGAGTTATCCGTAGCAAGAGCAGTTAATGTGCTTAAATATTTGATAGAGAAACAAGGTATAGACCCAAAAAGGGTATCTGCTTCTGGTTATGGCGAGTATAGACCGGTATCAGATAATGATACCGAAGAAGGTAGAGCAAAGAATAGAAGGGTGGTATTAGTTGTTCAAAGACAGAGGTTAAAAGGTTTTGATAAAGAGTAAGTTAGGAGGTTAGTAATGAATGGAAATTTAACTCAGAAGGATTTGGAAATATTAAAGAGTATTAATTTGGAGATAGCTAAGAAGATATCTAAATTCTTTTCTACACTTATCGGTAGGAATGCACATATCTTTTTTAAAGAGGGGGGAATATACTCTTTGAATAATCTATCTACTAAATTTCAGCAGGATTTTCTATGTTTGAAATATTTGGTAAACCAGGACAATAATAAGAGTGGGCTATTTATTGTTCCTAAGAGGTTAGTTTTTCTCTTAAGCGAATTGCTTTTGTCTCGGAAACCATTAGATATAGTAGACAATTTATCTTCTCAACAGATAGAGGTTTTTGTAGGAGGGTGGAGGAAAGTTTTGGAGGCGTATGGTTTGGGTTTAGAACAAATTCTCGGAGAAAAATTCACTTTTAGTTTGCAGGAATATAAACAAGGCTTACCTTTAGATTCTTTAAAGGAGATTTCTTTAGATAAAGAGTGGTTCATTAGTGAATTTAGTTTAGGTATAGAGGGTTTTTTTGAAGATAATTTCTACGAGGCAATATCCGCTAACTTTGCTAAAGATATAGTTAGCTTAGCTATAAATAGACTTACCCCCCAAGGTGGTAAAGTCGGTAAATGGAGCCCATCAAAACTTGCTCCTGAGGGTGTAGAGAAGAGCACGAAAGATATATCTTTACTTTTAGACACACCTCTACAGCTTTCCGTGGAGTTGGGTAGAAGCAAGATGACGATAAAAGACATATTAGAGTTAGGTATTGGTTCAATTATAGAGCTGGATAAGTTGGCTGGCGAGCCTGTGGATATAAAAGTGAATAATAAACTGTTAGCTAAAGGAGAAGTGGTAGTTATAGATGAGAATTTTGGTGTAAGAATAGTAAGCATTACAAAACCAAATGAGAGGATATAAAGTTTCAAAATTTACCATACCTATTTTTACCCTATTCTTTTTTTTTACTGCCTTTTTAGTATATTCTCAGAGTTTATCACCTAATAAAGTAGGAGAAGAAGAGGCTCTGCCAGATTATTCTTTACCGCAAGTTATTCCTACTAAGATGCAGGGGGTAAATTTTTTTTCTGCGACTATTAGAATAATTTTATCTCTAATAATTGTTATCTTATGTATTTATTTAACTATTTATTTTCTTAAAAAGATTAGTTTACCACAGAGAGTTGAAGGGAAAGTTAGTTTCGGTAACATTTTTATTTTAGATACCCTTTATTTAGCACCGCATAGGGTAATCTATTTAATTTATGCTGGTAAAAATATCCTTGTGGTAGCTTCATCAGATAAAGGTTTATGTTTACTTGATAAGATAGATGACCCTTCTTTAATTAGCGATATTTTAAATAAGAAGAAAGAGCAGTGGGAGAAAGCTAAGCCTTTTGGTGTTTATTTGAGAGGTATGCAAAAAAAAGAATATATAAGGGGATACTTAGCCCGATATTTTAAATCTCTGAAGAGTTTATGCGGCATTAAGCATGATTAACCCAATGTCCACTTCGTAAGTGTACATTACAGTGTCCACTTCGTAAGTGGACATTGGGTTGGGGAGAAGGGATGAAGTTAAAATATAAAATTGTTATATTGTTTACTTTATTAATATCTTTTTCCTACCAAGCTTATTCTCAAGGGATAGCTTTACCTAATTTCTCTCTTCAGTGGAAGGAAGCACAGAGCCCTAAAGAGGTAGCTCTTGCTTTACAGATTCTACTTCTTCTTACCATACTAACTTTAGCTCCAGCAATAGTTATTGTAGTTACTGCTTTCACTCGCATAGTTATAGTTTTAGCATTCTTGCGTCAGTCTTTAGGCACACAACAGATACCTCCTAATCAGATTATTATCGCTTTAGCTCTGTTTTTGACATTTTTTGTTATGTCGCCGGTAATTGAAGGGATAAATAAAGATGCGTTTCAACCTTATCTTAAAGGGGAAATATCACAACAGGTTGCCTTGGATAAAACTGTTAATTATCTAAGAGATTTTATGTTTAAACAGACCAGACCTAACGATTTAGCTTTATTTATTAATCTTTCTCATTCTCCTAAACCTAACAAAAGAGAGGATGTTGCTATTTCTGTTTTGATACCATCTTTTATCATTAGTGAGTTAAAAACTGCTTTTCAGTTAGGATTTGTTATTTTTCTCCCTTTCTTAATAATTGATTTGGTTGTAGCCAGTATCCTTATTTCTATGGGAATGTTACTTCTTCCTCCTATAGTTATATCTTTCCCTTTTAAACTATTACTTTTTATTATGGTTGATGGTTGGCATCTTATTGCTCGTTCTTTAGTTTATAGTTTTCATTGATCATTTTTGTGGAAATTTTGAATTAAGTAAGTTTATTCTATGAGTGAAGAGTTAGTTATTAATTTAGGTCGGCAAGCACTGGTATTATATTTACAGTTAGCTGGTCCTATTTTACTTTTTTCCTTAGTTATAGGGTTGGTGGTAAGTATTATACAAGCAGTAACCCAGATTCAAGATATGACCATAACTTTTATTCCCAAGATTATGGCTACGATTTTAGCGATAATTATTTTTGGGCCTTGGATGTTAAGAATGTTGATAGATTTTACTTTTAAACTAATAGTTAGTTTACCTAATTTTGTTAAATAATGGAAGAGATAGGACAATTATTTAATTTTACTTATACGCAGTTAGAGAATTTTATCCTCATCGTTAGTAGATTATCAGGATTAATAATTTCCGCTCCTGTATTGAGTAATCGTAATATTCCTAAAGAGGTTAAAATTGCTCTATGTGGTTTAATTTCTCTCTTGGTTTTCCCTTTTGTTAAAGGTTTATCTCAACCGTTAGAAAGAATAGAGTTGCTTTTTATGCTTATGTTTAAGGAGTTAGCCATAGGTATATTTTTGGGATTGGTGGTGAGTTTGATTTTTACCGGTTTGCAACTTGCTGGGCAATTCATAGATTACCATACCGGTTTAGGTTTAGTTAGTATTTTAGACCCGGAGTCAAGGGTACAAATCCCTCTTGCTGGGCAGTTCCTTCACATTTTAGCAATGATAATTTTCCTTATCATCGGTGGGCATAAGATGCTTATTAAGAGTCTGATTTTTAGTTTCTCTGCTTTTCCTCTGGAAGGTTTTAGATTTGAGCCCAAATTATCCCTTTTAATTAACGATGTATTAGCTAAGGTTTTTGTTATATCTTTTAAAATCGCCTCTCCTGTGGTAGGAGCAGTTTTTTTATCAGAGATAGCTTATGGTGTTATTGCCAGAGCTATCCCTCAGATGAATATCTTAATTGTAGGTTTACCCTTAAAAGTTATTGTAGGAACGATTTTCCTTATTTTGAGTTTACCGCTTTTTTTTTGGATAATTAACAGAGAATTTTTTAGAATTTTTGCGAGTATAGATAATTTATTTAAATTATATTAGTTATGCCCGAGGTAGAAAAAAGATACCCAGCAACCCCACATCGGCGTAGAGAGGCGCGCCAACGCGGTCAGGTAGTTAAGAGTATAGAGCTAAATACTGTTTTTATACTTTTATTAGGATTTATTTTTTTGAGGTTTTTTTCAGGGTATATGTTCTTTACTCTTAAAGAATTTATGCATAATAGTTTTACGTTTATCCCTTCCAACGATTTTACTTTAGAGACTATTTATCCTTACGCAATAAATTTAATTATAAGGTTTGCCATGATAGTAATCCCTTTCTGTTTAGCTATAGGGGTTATAGCTATATTAAGCAATGTGTTGCAGGTTGGTTTTCTTACCAGCTGGTTTGTAATTAAACCACAAATTACAAGAATAAATCCTATAGATGGTTTTCGGAGAATTTTTTCTTATCGTGCTTTAGTAGAGTTAGTTAAATCTATTCTTAAAATAATTGTTACCGTATGGGTATGCTATCTAGTTATTAAATCCGAAACAACTAAGTTAGTTTATACAATTTCTATGGAACCAAATTCTACAGCTTATCTCTTAGGAAAGGTTATTTTTTCTTTGATTTTTAAAGTGAGTTTATCTTTATTAGCTTTAGCTATTTTGGATTACTTCTATCAACGTTGGGAATACGAAAAATCATTGCGGATGAGTAGAGAGGAATTGAAAGAAGAATTAATACGTTACGAAGGTAGACCTGAAGTGAAACAGCGAATTAGAGCTTTACAACGTCAATTGGCACGCAGAAGGATGATGGAGGAGGTTAAACGTGCTGATGTGGTTATAACTAACCCTACACGTTTAGCTATAGCTATCCGTTATGACCCCAAAGAAAGTTTGGCTCCCAAAGTAGTAGCAAAAGGAGAACGTTTTATTGCGGAAAAAATTATTGCTCGAGCTAAGGAGTTTGATATCCCTATAGTAGAGAATAAACCTTTGGCTTGGGCTCTCTATAAGATGGTAGAGATAGGTTCAGTTATACCCATAGAGTTGTATCAGGCGGTAGCAGAGGTTCTTGCTTATTTATTTAGGATTGGAAAAGCAAAGAGAAAATGGGTATAATATAACCTTTAGGGACTGATAGAAACTTATTATTTAAGATTTGTAAGTTTGTGCTTAGAATTTAAAAATTTTAGAATTTATGCCTGAGGTCACAATTTTAACAAAAAGGTTCTCCCAGATAGGTGAGTTAATCATAGGAGTAGGGCTTCTCCTTGTTATAGGGATGTTGCTTCTACCTTTACCAAGCTGGTTATTGGACATACTCCTTGTTTTTCATATAGGTATATCTTTGATAGTTCTTTTAGTTACGATGTACGTTAAAGAATCAGTTAATTTTTCTATATATCCCAGTTTACTTTTAGTTTTTACTCTTTTTCGCTTAGGATTGAATATTGCTTGTTCGAGAGCAATTCTTACCAAAGGTATTGATGCTGGCAACATTATTAACTCTTTTGGAGGATTCGTTGTAGGTGGTAACTATGTTGTTGGTTTAGTTATCTTTGTTATTTTAGTAATAATTCAATTTATAGTGATAACTAATGGTGCTCAGCGTGTAGCAGAAGTAGCAGCGAGATTTACTTTGGATGCTATGCCCGGTAAACAGATGTCTATAGATGCTGACCTAAACGCAGGTATAATTACCGATGAGGAGGCAAAGAGAAGACGTTTAGAAATTGAACGGGAGGCAGATTTCTATGGAGCAATGGATGGGGCAGCAAGGTTCATAAGAGGAGATGCAATTGCAGCGATAATCATAATAATTGTTAAT